>NZ_ARQF01000015.1 GCF_000384815.1 Halodesulfovibrio aestuarii DSM 17919 = ATCC 29578 | reverse complement strand
CCTGGTAGACCACCAGGTTGATAGGCTGGGTGTGTAATGGCAGCGATGCCTTCAGCTAACCAGTACTAATAGTCCGTGAGCCTTATTTTTCTACACTAAATCATTCTTTTCCTCCCTATTAGATTAATATTTTAGGGTTTGTCCTTCGATGTGAGCAACAAGGTATATATTGTTAGCCTTTCCGAATTTCTGACTAACCCGAATTTTTTTCTAGTGACCACGGAGGTTGGGGTACACCCGATCCCATTCCGAACTCGGAAGTTAAGCCAACCATCGCCGATGATACTGCAGGGGAGCCTGTGGGAAAGTAGGTCGTTGCTAGATTTTATTTACTGCTTATGAGTACGATGTGATTTACTTCTTTCCGTATTTATAAAGCAAGCTACAAGTTTTCTTGGTGGCCATGGAGGTTGGGGTACACCCGATCCCATTCCGAACTCGGAAGTTAAGCCAACCATCGCCGATGATACTGCAGGGGAGCCTGTGGGAAAGTAGGTCGCTGCCAAGATTTATTTCTAGACCGCATTTCATTTGAAATGCGGTCTTTTTTTTGTTCAAAAGCTGCTGATAGCGATAACGTACTTTCAGAAGAAAGAATCGTGACGATGCTAACGAGCGTCTTTAAGACGCGTAGGGTGATCCTCGGCAGTATACAGACAGTTAATTAGAGCTATGGAAAGGAGGGGGGCTAAATTCGATTGTGGGAGGGGAGATACTTCTTTCGGGAAGCGTGATCGTGAGTCCTAGCTGTTTGAAATCCTGTTGGTGAACTGTTATATAGAATAGAAGTGCCCCTAAGTGCGGCTGGAAGCAGTTTTCGGTATGTTTCCGTTAGGACAGTGAATTATAGTGATAAATATTGAAAAAGGCGCTTACTTAAAAGCGCCTTTTTATTATTCAGAAAAGCTAACTTGGGGTAGTACTCCAGATGATTGTGGAGCTAGCTTAGTACAGGGCTTGGTTTCACGATTCCCAGTTATTTATTTTTTCAGATAACCAATGAGCGAACTGGGCGAGCAATTTTGTGCTCAAGTTATTGCATTGGAAGTTTTTGTCGTTCACAGCAATAACAGGAGTTTTGCCGCACAGACCCCGACGGGCGATTTCTAAGTAGCAGGTAACTGTTTGGACGCAACCTGACAGTCCTTCATTTTTTAGAGAATTTTTAAGTTGTCGAGCGGCTCGTTCTGCCTGATTCGTGTCGGGATCCAGAATTGTAATCTGGAGTGTCGTCATATTCTATCCGGCAAGGCTGCGGATGTAGCGTTCAGCTTCAAGTGCGGCGACAGTTCCGTCTGCCATGGCAGTGGTTATTTGGCGATATTTTTTCGGACGAACATCTCCGGCAGCAAACACCCCTGCTAGTGATGTCGCCATGAGTTCGTCAGTCTCAATATATCCGTCCGAATCCAGTGAGAGTTGTTCCTGGAATATCGCTGTACCTGGCTGTTGCCCCATAAAGACAAAGATACCATCACATGGGTATTCTATAGTCTCATTGGTTGCTACATTTCGTAATGTTACTGACTCAAGTTTTTCATCACAGGAAACAGCCGTAACTTCAGTGGAATGCAGGATTGTGGCATTAGCGTGGGACGTTAGCTCGTCCTGTGTGCTTTGTGCAGCGAAAAACCGATTCATTTTTTCTACAAGCAGAAGTTCTTCAATACCTTGATCAAGAAGGGCGATGCTTTCATCGAAGCCGCTGTTTCCACCACCCACTACGAGAACTTTCTTTCCTTTGTACGCAGCACCATCGCAGATAGCGCAGAAATGCACGTTTTCGCACTCTCCGGCGACCTCAAGAGGAATAGGCTTGCGACCTGTTGCCAGAATAACCGCTTTTGCTTTGTAGATTGTGTCGTCAGCTTCAATGATCTTTTCTTCACCTGTTAGATCAATTGAATCAATGCAGGCAGCTTCTTCGATATCTACACCTAACGCTTCCACTTGCTCTTGTATTCTTTCAACTAGTTCCATGCCACCAATGCTGGTGTATGAAGGCATGTTTTCAATAACTTTTGTCCAGTTGACGAGACCACCACATGCATTTTCGTCTAGAATAAGAACGCGCAAGTTCGCACGTGCCGCATAGATGGCAGAAGTCATACCTGCAACGCCGCCACCCAGAATAATCACATCATATGTTGTGCTCATATTTTTTCCAAAGTGACAGCTTACAGAGAAGAGTAAAGGGCTTTAAGTTCACGCGGGTTCATGAGTCCCGTTTTAACTTTGACAACAGTACCGTTGCGGACAAAAGCTAATGTTGGAACGCGTTCAAAGGAAAGCTTAGACAATAGTTCAGGATACGCTTCGCCATCAATGCTGAAAATTTCTACGGATGGTGTTTTTGCAGAAAATTTGTCCAAAACTTTTTCCATATTTTTGCAATGTGGGCATAGTTCCTTGTGGAAAAATAAAATAGCGTCTGAAAGGGATGCAAAGAAATTATCAATATGTTCGGTTGGAATAGGGGTGATACCACTCATGTTATGTCTCCAAAAAAATTATTCATACGCAAGGGCAGATAATCCCTCAATATTAAGAATCTGCACTTTGTTTTTAGGCAGCATTTTTATTAGCTCTGCCTTCTCAAGTTCCTTGAGTGACTTATAGAGTGTCGCTCTATGTGCTCCAAGTATGCTCGCTATATCTTTCATTCGTAATGAGCCGAGGGAAATTATTTCATTTGCGTGCAACGGAGTTGAGTTATAGCGGAGCAGGATAAATTTAATTATCCGTTGGTCGAGAGAATCAAGGCCAAGTGAGGCAGACTGGTTACTTAGCACACTCAGTTTTTCAGAAAGCGTTCGGATGATGTCTCTTGCAATTTCCGGATACTGTGAGAGCATTGCTTCTACATTTTCCCGGGAAAAGAAGTACACCGTTGCATCTTGATAACAGGAAAAATAACTTCGTATCGGTCTTTTAATAAAGAACGGAGTCTCGCTGAAGAGCGAGTTCTGTTCTATGTGCATGATAATCTTTTCCGCACCGTCCCATGAGGTGCGCTTCATTCTTACTGTGCCTGATTGTAAGTAGCAGAGTTCCTGAACCAGCTCTCCTGCATTGATGATCACTTCACCGTGCTTGAATTCTTTTTTTCTTCCGAGGTGTAGCACCTGTTCCCAGGCATGGCTATCAACGTGGACTCGCCAGAATTCATCAACATCATGTGCTATCATGATTCGTCCTTCTCAATACATGAGAGCCGGCTTGGTTCTCGTTATCTATGATTTATGTGGTGCGGAGTTCACCAATGTACAGCTTGAGTTGTTGCAACAACTCCTTGGCTTTCTCCGGCTTGTTATCAATGATGTTTTTCAGCTGGAACTGGTCAGTGCGTCTGTCGAAGAGTTCATCGGACTGTGGTACAGAAACTTCTGCACCCGGTACACATGTCCACATTTCCTCTTTGACTTCAAGCTTTGCAGACTGTTCGCCGGCATTACCGCCTGAACCGGAACCATCATAAAAGATTGCGTTCATGGAATCTGTGTCAATTTCCTTCTGCAACCAGTGGATATAGCTATAATCATGGGTGATTATAGACCACGACATACCGTAGTATCCGGCAATAGCAAAGTCACGAACCTTTTCAGTTTCGCCGCGCATAACTGGAAGTAAGCTGATACCTTGGAGTTCATCTGCATCAAAGGTGTTGATTCCCTCGTGTCCTGTTTCTTCCAATGCATTGGAATCATTGATACCGAGAGCGTCAAGAATCGTGGCTGTAATGTCGACGTTTTGTACAAAACTCTCGATGCGTTTTCCGCCTTCCAGACCCGGTACATGCGCGAGCAGAGGCACGTGTACAAGTTCTTCATATGGCCATGGGCGGCATTTTCGCATGAGTCCGTGGCCGTGCTCTCCATTCCCCATCGGTTGACCGTGATCGGAAGTAACCACAATCATGGTTTTCTCCCACAGTCCTTGGGCTTTCAACGAATCAAATAACTTACCGAGCCATTTGTCCACCAACGTTACTTTTTCAGCGTACAGTGCACGGATATGCTCGCATTCTTCTTCTGTCATCACCCCTTCAACTTCTGTCCAAGGTGCAATGAGAAGTGGGTTTCCTTTGTAATCCGGATTATAGGGGCATGGCCTTTCTTCCCATACGGAAGGTGGATCCCAAGGTTCATGTGGATCAAAGGAATCAAGCCATAAGAAGAACGGGCGGTTCGGATCGCGTTTTTCTTTAATCCAGTTATCCGCCTCGGAAATAACGACAGAAGCATAGTTATCAGCATCAGACTGCCAGTTCTGGCGTTGACGTAGATAGCATTCTGTTTCGCGTATTAATGATTTACTGGATTCATCGTATTCGCCGTTTTCATTTTTTTTGAGCCATTCAGGGGAAAGGAAATCTTCGCCTTTGAATTTTTCATCAAGATGAACATGGCTGAATGTTTCATGGTCTAACTCATGTCCGTTGCAGAAACGAACATAGTCAAACCCACGAGAGTATCCATATTTAGGCAGACGCATCGGAGGTGTGTCGTAAATCAGTGCGGTCTGGACTTCACGGCACCAGAGTATGTCGGTAACGGTGGTGTCCTCTGTAGTGAGAGGACGCCAGCCGCTGTATGGCAATGTGAAACGTCCTGTCATTAATGCTCTGCGTACAGGTATTGTCGGTAGTCCTTCACTGTATGCATTTTCGAAGAGAAATCCTTTTTCTGCGAATTTATCGAGATTAGGTGTTTTGACTTCATTGTTTCCGTAGCAGCCAAGATAATTGAACTGCAACGTGTCGAGCATGATAAATAAAACGTTTTTTATATTTTTTTGGGGCATAAGATATCCTTCAACAATTAAGCAGGGCTGCTTTCTTTACTCAGCTCGACGGCGCGAACTGACTCACCTTTTGTATTAAAAATCCCAAATCCGGTGACAGCACATCCCATGGAAATGAGTGGTATGGTGAAGTTAAAGAATGCGTAAGGCATAAAATCGACCGCACTTACGCCAAGAACACCTAAAATATAGAATGCATGCACACTCCAAGGGATTAGAGGACAACCAAGAGTGCCCGCATCTTCACATGTGCGGGAGAGTACCTGCGGGGCAATGTCTGCATTTTTATAAGACTCACTGAAAGCGCGTCCCGGAACAACGACAGCCAGAATCTGACTTCCTGTGCCTAAAAGGATAATGTACGCAGCAACAAGAGTTGCCCCTACCAGACTTGTGGCAGACTTGGCACCACGGAGCATTGCATCAAGCAGTACTTCAAGAACTCGTGCTTTTTCAAGAATGCCACCGAAGGCCATGCCGCTTGTCAGTAAAAGAATTGTGACCATGATGCTCATAAGACCGCCACGGGAAAGGAGTTTGTTCAGTTCCGGCGAAGCAGTAGCTGCCTTGTATCCCCGTGTCATTTGCCCTGCGAGCTCAGCCATGGTGGAACCTTCAAAGAAGGCGATTACAAGCGCACTCACGAGGCAAATGATCATAACAGGCAGCACGGGAAGGCGCTTATAGGCTAGAATAATCATTAATACAGGTGGAA
This sequence comes from Halodesulfovibrio aestuarii DSM 17919 = ATCC 29578, assembly GCF_000384815.1. Lineage (NCBI taxonomy): Bacteria > Pseudomonadati > Thermodesulfobacteriota > Desulfovibrionia > Desulfovibrionales > Desulfovibrionaceae > Halodesulfovibrio > Halodesulfovibrio aestuarii. The sequence goes on along the minus strand of NZ_ARQF01000015.1, from coordinate 120,089 downwards.
TAAATGCGACAGGCGATAAATTGAAGGAAGCTTCAAGGTTGCTGAGAATTACATTGATGTTTGCAACACTGCCGGTGTCTCCGGTATGCATAGAACCGAGTAACCAGTAACCGGCAAGGGTAATGATTGCTGCCGGAACGGTTGTCCAGAGCATGGAAGAAATATGAGTGAACAAAGGAACATCACAGACTGTTGCTGTAATGTTGGTGGAGTCGGACACCGGAGACATTTTATCCCCGAAGTACGCACCGGAAACAATGGCTCCGACGGTCCATGCCGGATCAAATTGCATGGCTCCGCCCACTCCCAGCAAGGCTACACCGATGGTTCCCATGGTTCCGAACGATGTTCCTGTGGCAAGTGAGGCCACTGAGCAGAGAACAAATGTGGAAACAAGGAAATGCTCAGGAGTGATAAATTTTAATCCCCAATAGATAATTGCGGGAATAGTGCCGGACGCCATCCAAGCAGGAATAATCATCCCGACAATCATTAAAATGGCAACTGCCAGCTGAATCCTTCCAACAGCAGACAACATACCTTCCTGTAATTCTTCCCACGAATAGCCAATCCGCAGAGACATAATTCCGGCAAGAACTACGGCAACCAACAGTGGTAAAACCGGAGGGCGTACGCCAAGAATTACAGTTCCGTACAGAATGACGGCAACGGGAAGAGTAAAAGTCAGAAGAGCCCATAGTAATGATGGCTTTCTTCTTTCAGAGTTCATAGTGACTCCTTGATGCAGGGAGTATTGGTAATGCGCTTTACCAACTTTGGAATAATCAGAAGCGGTACTCCCAATCTCACTTCGTTTCTCCTCCTTTTTCATCGTAAACGCACATGTCGGTACCATTGCGTACTTTTACGAGGAACAACCCTGCAATAAACAGCTTCGTGAGTCTGTTGCAAAGACAACAATAACTACAAAAAAAGGAGAGCATCAGCTCTCCTTTTTTGTATTAACTGGATAATACTATTTCGGTAACAGCAGCCATACTGCGCCGTTTGTGTTCATGTGACCTGCAATCCAAGTCGCCTCTTCACCGTAGCCGCTAAAGAAATCTAAGTGATGCTTTTTGATAGCTCCACCAGTATCTTGTGCCAGTCCCAGCCCTTTAATGTTTTCGCCATACTGGAATGCACCTTGTTCGTCTTTTTCCGGTAGTGGAACATCAAAAAGGAAAACGCTTCCCAGTGGAATAAATGACGGGTCTGTTGCCAGTGACACGCGCGGGGTGAGCGGTTGCCCCATTGCTCCGTACGGGCCACTATCAGCTAGTTTGAAAAACACATAGCTTGGGTTTGTGGCCAGTAGCTTGTATGCATCTTTCGGATGTTCATCAAAGTACTTGCGGATAGACTGCATGGAAATACCGTCTTTGGGCAATAAGCCTCTGTTAAGCATGACACGCCCCAGAGACACATATGGTCGCCCGTTTTTTCCGGAATACAAGATATGTTTTGTTGAGCCATCGTCCAGAAGGAGTCTTCCGGAGCCTTGGATTTGTAGAAAGAAAATATCCAGCGGATCTTTTGCCCATGCAATTTCAAGGTTGCGTGATTTTAAAACACCATTAATGTCAATGGCTTTTCTGTCATAGTACGGCACGGCTTTACCGGATTCAATGCGGTAGAGTGCGCGCTGGCCTTTCCAACGGGGATGGATATCTCCGAGATTCAGCACCTGAAGGTCGGAAGGCTTAGCGTAAAGTGGACAGGTGTACCCCTTTTTTCTGCTCAGGCTAGCCTGTAAGGCCGGCTCATAATATCCGGTAAATTGCGGGTCTGCATCGAGCCTGTAAAATGTAAAAAACTTTGCCAGCAGTTCAGGATGGGCATCAAGCTGCGGCAAGAGTACCTGCATGCGTTTAATCGACTTGGCGAGAGTTTCCCATGTTACCTTTAACCCGTATCGATCAAGTGCCAGTTTGCATTGCGGTTTTTGAGCCACGTATCGGGCGGAATACTCAAGCGATGGTGCAAAATCTACCCAGGAGCGTATTCCCTGTTTGCTAATTGTGAGAGTTTGACTCACAGTACGGGCTTCTGATTCATTAAGCTTTATAAACCGAGCACCTTCAGGCTGCTCTGTGGTCGGTTCACTTGGTTCCGTTGGGGGGGGAGACTGGCTGCACCCTGCAAAAAAAACAGTACTGATAATAAGTAGTGCAGTTAAAATTCGAGAAATATGTCTGACAGTCAATTTTGTCCTCCAGTACAGTGTGTGGTTAGATTCTGTAACATGGAATATTTTGAGTTCAAAGCCCGAACCATAAGCTCATTTTTATCGAAAATGTGATGTAACGGCTCTGATTATTGACAGTAATGGTCATAGTATGGCTTTGTTGTAAGATAACTATGTGTGATATTTTTTTTTGATATAACGGATAAGGATACATTTTGGTTTCAGAGACAAAACAAGAACGAGCTATTCGTAAAGAAACATTTTCTTCTCTGTTTAATGAGTCGGAAACACTGCCTGAATTACAGTTTGAGACTCCGGAAGAAGCTACGGGTTGTATTGCCGCACTTATGCGTGGTTTTTGGAAATTTGTAGATGATTGTGTGGAACGTGAACTGCCGCACCATGCACAAACCTGTGCGAAGGGCTGCAGCTATTGTTGTTCCCAGCCAATTTTTATGGATATTTTCGAAGCTGTTGCCTGTATTTACTGTATGGACAATGAGGATGTAGCAACGGCCTTTGCAAATGGTTTTCCGGCATGGCAGAATAATTTTGCGCCACAACAACCTGTTTTATGGAAGGCATTGCAGGAAGATAAGTGGGATGAGCTGGGTGCGCTTACAAAAAAACTGACTGCGCCATGTCCTTTTCTTTTAAATGATGAATGCACTTGTTATAAGGCGCGCCCTATGGTGTGCCGGACTTGGGTCTCTAAAAAGTTTAGACTCCTGTGCAGAATGAATCCTTCAAGCATAAAATATACCCTCAAGTCCCAAGATAAAGTGCATGATGCGTATAATCGTGTGTTACTGCACATCGCAACGTCATTTGAAATTCCTCTGGCTGCGGGCGGATGGACAACTTTGCCTCTTGCCTACAACTCTGTGGATGGAAATGGTGTAGAGTTGTTGAAACACGCTATTGCTAAACACATAACATATAGCAGGTAAGCTCCAGTGAAATGTGCAAGACGGATATACCTAACCGGTTCGCGTGGCTGCGGTAAAACCTCTGTGGGAAACGAATTAGCTAAGCGCCTTAGTTGCGGTTTTACAGACACTGATGCCTTGTTAAGTGAAATGCAGGGTAGAAGTGTTACTGAAATTGTCGAGGCCGAGGGCTGGGATGCTTTCAGAGACTGTGAGTCTGCTGCGCTTATTGCGGCCACAGAAAATAAGCCTCAGGTTATTGCTACAGGTGGTGGTATTGTATTGAGAGAAAAGAACCGTGTAGTTATGCGAGAGCACGGGGTAGTTATTTTTATTGATGTGCCGCCTTCTGAGCTTGCACGACGCCTGAGTGCAGACCCTCTGGACGCTCAGCGCCCCTCGTTGACAGGGAAATCTCTTGTTGATGAAATTAATGAAGTACTTGCTGCACGGTTGCATTTATATGTTGAATCTGCCCATATAACGGTTGATGGAACCCGATCTGTTGAAGAGATTGTTGATAACATCATGGAACTACTTGAAACTAAACCAATTTCATAGGAAGATGCTCTATATTCAGTACAAATATCTTCTTAACATGATGCGAGGAGAGCTATATGAAGATCGAAAAGATTCTAGTTCCGGTTGATGGCTCAGACTTTTCACGAAAAGCAGTTGAATATGCTACAGAGTTCGCCCCGATGGTCGGCGCTTCTGTTATATTGCTTACCTGTCGTCTGGACGTTACGTCTTTGTTGAGTAAAGAGTTATATGAACGGGCAATTAATGATCTTGATACCTATGCAAAAGAGTTGTTAGAACCGTATAAAGAGATGCTTGATAAGGCACATGTGCCATATACTCCCATGGTTTTGGGTGGCTCACCGGAAGAAACTATCATACAGGTAGTAAAGGGTGAGGGCTGTGACATGATCATTATGGGTTCTCGTGGCTATTCTGACATTAAAGGCTTGTTCCTTGGCAGCACAACGCATAGAGTACTGCAACTTGCAGAGTGTCCTGTAACTGTTGTTCGTTAAGAAATAATTTTTCGGTATCTAAAGGGGAATTTTTCATAATGAAAGATTCCCTTTCTTTTGTTTGAACGGCAACCAATGACGATTTTTAGTAAGGAGCCTGATATGAGCGGTAATACGTTCGGCACACTGTTTCGCTTAAGCACATTTGGCGAATCACACGGTGCGGCTTTGGGCGGCACAATTGAGGGTTGCCCATCCGGTATTGCATTAACTGAGGCAGATATTCAGCGTGAACTGGATTTACGAAAACCCGGTCAGGGCGGTATTGCTGCTACTGCACGTAAAGAAGCAGATGCCGTGCGTATTCTTTCCGGCGTGTTTGAAGGTAAAACAACCGGAACACCAATCGGGTTTATTATAGAAAATACAGACCAGCGCTCCCGTGATTATGGGGATATAATAGAAAAATGGCGCCCCGGGCATGCTGATTTCGGATTTGATCAGAAGTATGGTTTTCGTGATTACCGCGGTGGCGGACGCTCATCCGGACGCGAAACAGTAAGCCGTGTAGCTGGCGGTGCTGTTGCAATGCAGTTACTTGCGACTCAAGGCATTAGCGTGAATGCCTATACGGTCGAACTTGGTGGCATTCCTGCTCCTGTAATTGAAGCATCCGGAGCACAGAGGCGTCCATATTTTGCAGCGGATGACTCTATTGTTGATGCATGGAATGAGCGTGTAGCAGCAGTGAAAAAAAATGGTGATACTCTTGGCGGTATTGTGCAGATTGAAGCTGTCGGTGTGCCCGCTGGGCTTGGTGAACCCGTGTTCGACAAACTCGATGCCTTGCTTGCCCATGCTTTAATGAGTGTGGGAGCCGTAAAAGGCGTGGAAATTGGACAGGGGTTTGAAGCTGCGCGCATGTTGGGGAGTGAAAATAACGACGGCATGAACGCTGAAGGGTTCACTTCAAACAACTGTGGCGGGAGCCTTGGTGGAATTTCTAACGGCATGCCTGTCATTGCCCGCGCTGCAATTAAGCCGATTCCTTCCATCGCAAAAGAACAGCATACGGTAACCCGCAGTGGTGAGCCTTGCACCATGCAGATTAAGGGGCGCCATGATATCTGCGCAATTCCTCGCGTTGTACCTGTGTTGAAATCGATGGTCGCGCTTGTTCTTGCCGATTTATTGTTACAGCAAAGTAAACAATTTTTCTCGCCTGTTTCAGGCGTTGTAGAGCCTCGCGGGTTTGACGAATAATATAACTGTCAGTACATGAGCTACATGCAATCTACCTTACCTACTAATACTAATGCCCAGAATGCTGCCAGTCTGGACGGCATGTTGGAACGTATAGTCTTTCATAATGAAGAGAATGGCTATTCTGTACTCAGGTTTAAAACCACAGCGGGTGATAACTATACTGTTGTGGGGAACATGGCAGACCCGCAAGTAGGGAGTTCTTTAAAACTTACCGGCGAGTGGGTGGATAATGCCAAGTTCGGACGGCAGTTTAAAATGCTTACGTATGAAACCAGCCTTCCAGCTGGTCTTGTAGGCATCCGTCATTATCTTGCATCCGGCCTTATCAAGGGTGTTGGGCCTAAGACTGCTGAACGTATTGTTGAAGCCTTTGGTGAAGATACTTTTGCAATTTTGGATAATGAACCGGAGCGACTTGCTGCGGTAAAAGGCATTGGTAAGCGTACTGCGAAAGGTATTCAGGAAGCATGGTCAGAGCACCGTGGTATCCGTGACCTTATTATGTTTCTGCAGCCGCATGGTGTTTCCACTGCGTATGCAGTGCGTATTTATAAGTTCTACGGAAAGCATGCACTGAGTGTTGTTCAGGAAAATCCATATCGTCTTGCTATGGACATTAACGGAATTGGTTTTGTTACGGCAGATACTATTGCCCAGAAAATTGGTTTTGATGTGGATTCCCCGCTTCGTGCCGAGGCTGGAACATTGTATATGCTTACCAAAACATCAGACGAAGGGCATGTGTACTTTCCGTTTGATGCGCTGGTAACAAAGACATCCGATACGCTGAACATTCGGGCTGACCTTGTTGAGGGCGCAATAGATACTCTTGAGCGTGAAGAGCGTGTCATTGTTGAAGAGCTCTCAAACGGGCAGGTTGCTGTCTATCGTAGTCGATTTCACGCATACGAATCCGGTATTTCAACATACATTAAAAAGATTATTGGTTCGCCCAAAACAGTGCTGATCAAAAATCCTAATGAAATTGTTGAAGAGGTTGTTAAAAATCTTGGGATTGATCTGGCAGAAGAGCAGCTTGAAGCCGTACACACTGCTGTACGAACTAAAATGATGGTGCTTACAGGCGGGCCGGGTACTGGTAAAACAACCATTACCAAGGCGATTGTGCAGGCGTATAAAAAGCTTAAAGCCAAAATTCTGCTGTGTGCTCCAACAGGCCGCGCTGCAAAGCGTATGTTTGAAACAATTGGCGTGGAGGCAAAAACCATCCATCGCCTGCTGGAGTATTCACCGCGCGAAGACGGGTTTCAGCGTAACGAGAATAATCCGCTTGCATGCAGTCTTATTGTTATTGATGAATCTTCTATGATGGACACTATGTTAATGTTCCATCTACTCAAAGCAATTCCTCTCGGTGCAACCGTGATCTTTGTCGGGGACGTGCATCAGTTGCCGTCTGTCGGCCCGGGCAACGTGCTTAAAGATGTCATTTCATCTGGTGTCGTGGATGTTGTAGAGTTGCATGAAGTTTTCCGTCAGGCGCAGGAATCAGACATTATTACCAATGCGCATAAGATTAATGCAGGTGAAGTACCGTTTCTTGAGTCTTCAAAAGAGCGATTGTCTGATTTTTATTTCATCCGGCAGGATGACCCCGAGCGTTGCGCTGCTATGATTGTGGATCTGGTGAAGAACCATATTCCGCGCCGGTTCCATTTTGATCCCATTGACCAGATTCAGGTGTTGACACCAATGCATAAAGGCTCAGCCGGTTCCGGCAATTTGAACCATCTGTTGCAGGAAGCTTTGAACCCGCAGCCATTATGTCTGAAACGTGGTGATCGTGAATACCGTCTTGATGATAAGGTCATGCAGCTACGGAACAACTACGATAAAGACGTATTTAACGGTGATATCGGGCGTATTTGCGTTGTGAACACTGAAGACAAAAAGCTTACAGTCCGGTTTGATGATGAGAAGAACGTTATCTACGACTTTAATGAACTTGATGAACTGGTTCCTGCCTATGCAATTTCAATTCATAAATCTCAGGGGTCAGAATATCAGGCTGTTGTTATTCCTGTGCTGACTCAGCACTATGTATTGCTGCAGCGTAACCTTATATATACAGGGGTAACGCGCGGGAAAAAACTTGTTATTCTTGTAGGCGCACCAAAAGCGCTGACAATGGCGATTAAGAATAATAAAATGCAAAAGCGTTTCACGTATCTTGCCCAACGCTTGAGTGAGTTTTTACAGTAGTTCTATCTATGGGGTATGTTGCAGTAATGTAATAGTCAGAATTCCTGTTTATAGAAGGCGCGATATTGAGAATATAAATCTCTCTGATCATAAAAATGATCAGAGAGATTTTTTTTATAATGAAATTTGAAATTTTTACAGCGCGCTAAATTTACGAGTATGGTACGGCAGGCGTATATGGAAAAAGATGAACAGTACGGGGACGCTTGTCGTCTGGTGGGACGCCAAAACTAGCGGGAGTATAGCGTGACTGTTTCAACCAACGTGCTGACAATGGAGGATGACCCAGTAGTGCGGGAAACCATTGCGGCATATCTGACGGATGAAGGATATAATGTAATACAGGCAGAAAGCGGATTGCAGGGACTATCCCTGATTCAGGATAGAAGTATCGATGTTGTGTTGCTTGACTGGCGGCTTCCGGACATTTCCGGAGGGGAAGTGCTTTCCAAGTTGGCAGGAGTTAATCCAACGTTGCCGATAATTGTCGTGTCTGGAACGGATGAAGTCCGCGAGGTTATTGATGCGCTGAAGCGTGGAGCATGGGACTATCTACGTAAGCCTCTTAAAAATATGGATATCCTTGTTGATGCGATACGTAGGGGGCTTGCCAGAGCACAGCGGTTGAAAGAGACCGCATTGGAAGGTGAGCATTTAAAGGAGCTTGTACGGAGTCGTACAGAAGAATTGGAAAGAGCAAATGCTCTGTTGAGAAGAGAAGCAAAGGAACGGCAGGAGTACGCGGCTGCTTTGAAAGAAAGTGAAGCTCGTTTCAGGCAGCTTGTGGAGACCGTACGGGAAGCATTTTTCGTACGCAATGCGCTGACAAAGGAATTTACGTATGTCAGCCCGGCAGCAACAGAGATGTTTGGCTTAACGCCTGACCAGCTTGCATTAAACTCATGGTTATTATTGGATTTAGTTCACCCTGATGATCGGGAAGATGCCAGAAAGAAAGCGTTGCAGTTTGATAACAATCCCGTTCCGGATAGTTTTGAGTACCGATTTATAGTGGGTGCTGAGAAAAAAATGAAGTGGATTAGTTTTCGTATTTTTCCTGTATTCGATCTTAATGGTACAATATACCGACAGGTGGGGGTTGCCGAAGACATAACGGAACGTAAATATGCACATGATGCCTTGTGTGCCTCACTGCGAGAGAAGGATATCTTGTTCAAGGAAGTGCACCATCGTGTAAAAAATAATTTGCAGCTTGTCTCCAGTCTGTTGAGCCTTCAAGCGCAACGAATTTCTAATTTAGAAGACAGGGAGCGTTTTTTGGACTCGCAACGACGCATCCAGTCTATGACGCTGGTGCATGAGGAACTGTATCGTACAGATGATCTTTCCTGTATTGATTTCAGTTATTATGTGGAACAGTTGGCGCGACGGATTGAACAGGCTTTTTCCGCAACTGTTCCGGTTGAATTGACCGTGGATTTGGAGCGCATTCATTTGTCAGTGGACACGGCGGTACCATGCGGTCTTATTTTAAATGAACTTATTTCCAACGTGTATAAACATGCGTTTGTCGGTAGAGAAAGCGGTCGATTGTATCTTTACGCTGGATTGCGGGATGGCGCGATTGTCTTAAAAGTTGTTGATGACGGCATCGGCTTTCCTTCCTCTTTTGATGTTCGGGAGTCTAACTCGCTAGGAATGCAGGTTGTTCATGCGTTAGTAGAGCAGTTGTCCGCTAAGCTTGTTATTACATCCGATAGGGGCACAGAGTTTGAACTGGCATTTTCTGATTCAAGTTTATGCTTGCTACCGAACTGCGCGGGGTAGTTTGCATTCGTGAATGCGTTTAAGAAGCGTATCAATGAGGAGTGTGTCTTTTGTAAGGCGCATTCCTTTTTTACATTCAGCTTCTGTAAATCTTCGTACGGCTGTTTGCTGCGCTAGCTTCGGGTGGTAGGCGATAAACGGTACTGCTCCATAAGCGTGAGATTTTGTGGCAGCAGGCGTAAGGTGGTCTGTAGTAACAACGATACATGCCTCCGGCATTTCATGTAGAAGAATCGGCAAAAGCTCTTTGTCTATTCGTTCAATGGCGTTTTTCTTTCCTGCTGAATCGCCAAGGTGGCCGCAGTGATCCGGCGCTTCAATATGGATGAAAGCAATACTGTTTTCAGGTTCTTGAAGGAATGCAAGTGCGGCATATGCCTTTGCTGTAAGGTTCGTATCCGGATGTCCGGTGAAGGACGGGTGTGTGATAACCTGCATCTCAGCCATATGCCCGAGGCCGTGTAGAAGCGGAATGCCGGAAACAATACAGCTGTTTGTTTTGTACAGTGTGGGAAAGGCGGGTAGAGTATAGGGGCTGCCTTGTCCCCATAACCATAGGCAATTAGCTTTGGAAGTTCGCTCTGCAAGTATTGTTGAAGCGTTCAGCATGATGCTTTGTAATGATGCCGGATACTGGCTCAGAATGGTATCCAGTGGCATATGTTGCAGCATATGGGGGCCGGAGGTGACAAAAGAAGGCAATCCCTTTTGGGTGCGCCTGCGGTGATGCTCCTCAAGGGTCTGAAGACCGTTTTTTTGAATCAGCAAGTGGTGATAGGTTCTGTTTGCAATAAAGGTACAGGATGTGCCACCGCAAGCATGGCTGAGTGCTTGTATCAGCGTTTCTCCTTCTTCTTGGGTAATGGACGAAGCACACGGTGTGGTAATAACGCCGTTTTCTGTGCGGCAAAAAGTAACGCGCCAGATAAGGTCGTCCTTAGATGTTGTAACCCCGAGCGCTGCGGCTTCAATGGGAGCGCGTCCCTTGTGGTGCAGAACAGGGGCATAGCCGAATAGAGACATGTTTCCTACATCAGAATCCGGACTGAAGCCATCTGGAATAGTATAGCAAAGACCCGCCACACTGTGGCGGGTCATAGAGTCTAGAACTGGGGTCTCAGCGCGTTCCAAAGGTGTACCATCGGGACACAGAGAGGGATCGTCTGCTGCGCCGTCAGCTATGCAGACTATAATTTTTTGCATTACAGAATCCGGTAGAACACAGGTTCTTCAAGAACAAGCCCTTTTTCTTTCATTCCATTTACTGCCTTCTGAACAGCTTCTGCACGTGCTTCATGTGTAAGGAATACAACAGAAGCCGTGGTTTCAGTGCCATCTTTCTGGATAGCCTGAGCAATGGAGATATTCTGCTCGGCAAGGGTGCCAGCGAGATCACGCAGTACACCCGGCACGTCCTGCACCATTACACGGAAGTAGTACTGGGACGTCGCATCTTCCGGAGCAAGAATATCAGCAAGTGGAGGAACCTGTTTTACGTAGCCGGTGTTGTTGGGATGTGCACCGCGGGCAATGGTGAGGATATCACCAATTACCGCGCTTGCGGTCGCAAGATCTCCAGCACCCTGACCATGCATGAATATAGGGCCGCATGCGTTACCTTCAAGCCGAACTGCGTTGTATGCGCCACCCACACGGGCAATAAGCAGAGTGTGGTGAACCAGCATTGGGAATACGCCAGCTTCGATTTTTCCATCAACTTTACGGACATGGCCGAGCAGCTTCACACGGTAGCCGAATTCTCGTGCAAACTCGATATCCTGAGGGTGAATTTTAGAAATACCCACAACAGGAAGTTCGGTAAACGGATATTCAACACCAAAAGCAAGGCGGGTGAGCAGGCACAGCTTATGTGCGGCATCAAAGCCTTCAATGTCCAGAGTCGGATCTGCTTCAGCAAAGCCGAGCTCCTGAGCTGCCTTGAGCGCGGTGTCAAAATCGAGTTTCTTAGTAGTCATTTCGGACAGAATGTAGTTTGCTGTGCCGTTAAGAATACCTATAAGACTCAGTATCTGATTTCCTGCAAGGTTTTGCTTTAAGCTATCCAGAATCGGGATGGCGCCGCAGACACTTGCTTCGTATGTAAGATGTACGTTGTGTTCTTCAGCAAGAGCAAAGAGATCGTGACCGTCTTCAGCAAGCAGTGCCTTGTTTGCCGTTACGATGTGTTTACCGGCCTTAATGGCAGCAGTGATGAGCGTTTTCGCAGCGGTAATACCCCCGATAAGCTCAACAAGAACATCAACTTCCGGATCGTTAACAAGGATGTCCGGATTGTCTGTAAGTACTGTGCCTTCTGGAAGATCTGCAGCACGAGGCTTGGATACGTCGCGTACAAGAACAGATTTTACAACAACTTCTCTACCAGTGCGTGCGATGATAGAATCACGGTTCTCTTTAATAACTTTTAGAAGACCACTGCCAACAGTACCGAAACCGGCAATGGCTAAAACGAGGGGTTTATTCCTTGGCACAAATACATCCTTCTTTCTGGAAAAATTTTTTTATTCCACGACATGCCTGATTAATGCGGTGCTCATTTTCAATAAGTGAGAAGCGAACATAATCGTCTCCGAAGTGTCCAAAACCAAGTCCCGGTGAAACCGCAACTTTTGCTTCAAGCAGCAGCTTTTTCGCAAATTCAACTGAACCTAGTTGCTTAAACTGTTCAGGAATCTTTGCCCATACAAACATGGTTGCCTTTGGAGAAGGTACATCCCATCCGGCACGTTCAAGGCCTAAGATTAATGCGTCACGGCGTTTCTGGTATACTTCGACTATTTCCTGCACGCAATCATCAGGACCATTTAATGCAACCGTCGCAGCAATTTGAATTGGTTGGAATATTCCATAATCAAGATAAGACTTGATTCTAGTAAGTGCGTGAACAAGCTTTTTGTTGCCAGCGCAAAAGCCAACTCTCCAGCCAGCCATAGAATAGCTTTTTGACATGGAGTAGAATTCTACGCCAACGTCCTTAGCACCTTCAGCCTGAAGGAAGCTCGGAGGAACGTAATCGTCAAAAGTAAGATCTGCGTATGCCATGTCATGAATAACATACACATTATACTTTTTAGCCCAGTTTACGACTTTTTGAAAAAATTCAGGAGTTGCCAGCTCAGTTGTCGGATTGTGCGGATAACTAAGCATAAGCACTTTCGGTTGCGGCCACGTTTGTTGCGTGGCGGTTGTCAAGTCCTCAAAAAAATCACGCCCCTTTCCTATCGGAATCCTACGGACATCTGCTCCTGCAATAATAGCGGCATATGTGTGGATAGGGTAGGTCGGGTCTGGAGCAAAAACTACATCACCCGGAGAGAGCATGGCAAGTGCGAGATGTGCAAGACCTTCCTTAGCTCCCATGGTAGCAATAGCTTCTGTTTCCGGATCAAGGTAGACATTATATTTTCTTTGATACCAGTCACAAATAGCTTTACGCAAGTTCGGAATGCCCTTGGAAGCTGAGTATCGATGGTTAACACCTTTGTGCGCCGCCTCTGTGAGCTTATTCACAATATGATCAGGGGTAGGAAGATCGGGATTTCCCATGCCCATGTCAATAACGTCGATGTTCTGATGTCGCAGTTCCATTTTTAAATCATTAACAACTGCGAATACATATGGTGGTAATCTGTCGATTCTTGGGAATTCATTCATAGCGCATACTTCCTCTAGAAGGTTTCATTTTCTCTAGATTACATATAGGGGCTGCGCCTGTAAAGCTAGTAGTTGCAGTGTCTTTAGCTGTTGTTGGTTTTTTTTGTGATTTTTACATCAGAAAGGTGGATAGAAAATGAATAAATTATCAAACATTTTTTTGTCAAAAAGAGAAAAACAAAAAAAAGGACCGATAGCAGCCCCGATGATGCTAACGGTCCTAGGAATTACCATCAGTATTCACATGTAATGAATACGTGGTAAGGAGTTTGAGTTATTTTTCGTAAAGTTCTTCTTTAAGCCATTTTTTAATTGCGGGTGTAGGTTCAAATAGTCCTTTCAGATCACCGTATTCGGCCAGGAATGCATTCGCGACTCGTGGTGGTAATGGAACTTCGATAAGATCAATTGCTTCTTCTGAGTTTCGACGGACTAGTCGAACAACGGGCTGTTCACCCCATGTGTCTACTACAAAATATGTTGAGTAATCTGCTTTGGAACGGACTGGAGGGTACTCAGCATGCCAGTCATTGTTCCCCCACTCCAGATACATAGTTACTGCATGTTCGGGGCTCATGTTCCAGTCAATCTGTAAGTCGCTGAATTTTGAAAGGTTGCTCATTTTTCCTCCAATATAATCAAATACTGTATTTTCCAGTTCTCTATAAGTGGCGGGAAGAACTGCCACACTCTTCCCACCACATGTTGCCTGTGAAGGTAGGAACGTCTTTTTCGTTGTGTTGAACTAATAATAACTATTACTAATAAACTGTCAAGGATAATTAAGGGATTTTTTTTTGATATTCGCTGTGCTTTTGTATCAGGTGGATATGTTCTTTAAAATGAGATTAAAAAAGAGGGGAGGGAGGTGTGGATAACAATCTGGGAGTGCTTTAATATAGGGGATATGCGCGAATCGCACTTACTGATAAAATAATGCACTTTTAGATTTTGCTACGTTAAATAGAAACTACGTATAATCCGTATAGCAGGGGAATATTCCATGACCCCTGTGGTGCTACCCTTCGTTTTAGCAGAAGGATGCATCAACCGGATCTAGATGCAGCATTTCTCTTTTTCATTTTGCTGACCCGTTCGTTTTCGTCTCTAAATGCCTGCATAGACCTAAACAAGATTTATTTTGGAACTGTCCATAATAGAATGGAGATATCCAGTACCTTAATATCGGTTTTGGTGTGGTATTGGTTACATGATGGAGATTTACACATCAGTACAAACTGAATGGTCAAACAGTTTTAATTGCTTGACCTAGTATTTGTTTTATGTGTTTATAGCGTCGCTGGAGAAGTCCTCTATCTCTATTGATGTTGCTTTGTGGGTCGAAGCATATCGTTAGGTTGAGGCAATGAGTACGCTCCCACCGTGAGAGGTGGCCATCATGCTGATTGCTGAATCCTGTAGAGTCAAACGGAGGTTGTCATGAGACCAGTGAAATTCGCAAAACCTGAACAGTACGCAGATCACTTTTTCGATACTGCCGAGAGTTTAGGCGTTAAATTCACCCAGACTGGTAACATTTTTACCGATGGGGGAAAGAACATTTCCAAGGGCAAAGTTGCCGCCATTTATCGTCGATATGGGGATGAATGTCATGTTTGCCCAAGCTGTGAATTTAAGAGTGACTCTGTAGGACTTAAGCATTTCCGGATGATCGCAGAGAAGGCTTTGGGCTAGAAATCTTCTCGTTGTCTATGTGATTTTGTAGCATGATTGGTGCCCGCCGCTGCCCCCGCAGCGGCGGGCTTTTTATTGCTGTTGCGTCAGGTTTCGTCATGAATTTGTTGAATAAAAGGCCGTATTGGTTCAACCAATTTCTTCTGCTGGTTGTGAATCGTCGCAACAGAAATTTCTTTCTGAAAAGGTATCTTTTGTAATTAATTAGCTGAATATACATGATATTTTCGTTTTATGGTTATTTCTGTGTTGTCAAGAAAGAAAGAAAGATAACACATATTTTTCTGATTTGTAGACGTAAAAAAACAGGCTGTGTAGGTTGTCTTTACTTGTTGTGGCAACTTATACGGCAAGTCTCTTCCTTTGTTGAAGGAAATTGTGTTGTCTCTGATGTCCTTGATTCCTTAGGGTTCTCAAGTGGCATCAACTCTTAAAAAAGACCGGCATTTTTTTTAAGAGTTTGATCTGTTGGTAGTGCTTCAGATCTTGGGAGTGATTTCTGGCGAATGATCCTCCCGTCTATGCAGTTTTTTCTGCACACCGATATGGCATCGGTTAAAAAAATCGGCGTTTCACAGTGGTATGTGAAACGCCGTTTTTTTTGTGTAATGCTAACTCACCACGAGGCTTGCTTAGCAAAAAAAGCTGATTTCCTGGCGGCAAGCAATGCCTGCCGCCGATAGGGGCGCTAGATTTTTTTAATTTCAGAGTACCAGCTTCCAGCTTTTTCCAGAATATCGTTGATGCGGGAAACCATAGCATGTGGATCTTTCAAGTAGCCTTCAAGCAACAGGGAAGATTCAAACAGCTGCTCCACAGTTTCTTTAACCAGACCATCATTTTTATCGGATTTGTAGATGCGCAGCAGGTTGCGGATGATAGGATGATCTGCATTCAGTTCGAACACTTTTTTCGGAATGGATTCATCCTGATTCATCATGCGCATGATCTTTTCCATAGAAGAGGTTGCGCCATCAGGGCTGCTCAAAACAGCAGGAGAACCGGAAAGACGTTCAGATAAGCGAACTTCGGTTACTTTATCGCCGAGCAGTTCTTTGATGTGTGACAAAAGATCGCTCAAAGTAGCGGTTTCTTCTTCAGACAGTTCTTCTGCTTTCTCTTTTTTAACTACATCTTCAAAATCTTTTAAGCTGTCCGGATTAACAGTCTCAGCTGCCACGAGTTCAAACTCGTCGAACTTACCAAGGTTATCCATAACAAATTCATCAACAGGCTCGTACAGGAAGAGAACTTCAAGTCCTTTACGGGTAAAGATTTCAAGATGCGGATTAAGCTTAGCTGCTTCACGGCTGGTTGCCGAAATGTAGTAAACAGATTTCTGGCCTTCTTTAACGCGTTCAACATATTCCTCAAAAGAGGTAAGCTCATCGGCAGTCTCATGAGTAGAGGAGTTGAAGCGGAGAAGTTTTGCAAAGCGGTCACGGTTTGCATAGTCGCTGTAACCAAGACGGAACACTTTACCGTGCACGTTCCAGAATTCCTTGTACACATCAGCATCGTTTTTAGCCATGCGTTCAAGGTGAGAAAGGATTTGTTTGGTAACGGTCTGGTTGATTTTGCGGATAAGAACGTTTTCCTGCAACGTTTCGCGGGAAATGTTCAGCGGAAGATCTTCAGTATCTACAACCCCTTTAATGAAGGAAAGGTAGTCCGGCAGCAGGTCTTTGCATTCGCGCTGGATAAGGACGCGGCGCACATATAGATCAAGACCGTAATCATCGCGGCCGATGCTGCTTAAATCGCGGCCGAAGGTCGGGATAAAGGCAAGGCTTGTAAACTGTACAGGCGCGTCAACTGCGCTGTGTACTGTTGCAATCGGATCTTTGTCATCAAAGGTGAGGTAGTTGTAGAATTCTTTATACTGTTCTTTGGATATGGAGCTTTTAGGCTCACGCCACAATGCAGGAGTAGTGTTCTGATGTTCTCCATCGAGGTAGATAGGGAATGGAATAAAACTTGAGTGCTGTTTTAGAGCACGTTCAAGACGGAATTTTTCGAGAAACTCTGCTGCGTCATCTTTTACGTTGATGGTAATGACTGTACCGCGTTCCGGTGCATTTTCTGCAGGGATGATTTCAAATGAGCCAAGTCCGTCAGATTTCCAGGTGAAACCGTCGGAGCCCGGTTTGTAGCTGCGGGTGGTAACAGTGACATCTTCAGAGATCATAAATACAGAGTAGAAACCTACACCGAAGCGGCCGATAATGTTACTTGCAGAGTCCTTGCTTTCTGCTAATTCGGCAAGGAAGCGCTCTGAGCCGGAATGGGCGATCGTTCCGAGATGGTTCACCAGATCTTCTTTGCTCATACCTATACCGGTGTCGGTAATGGTAATGGTCTTGGCGTCTTTATCAATAGCAATATTAATAGAAGGTTCAAGCTCGGCAGCCGCAATCTCTTCGCCTTTAGCTTCAGCAAAACGAAGTTTGTCGAGAGCATCAGATGCGTTGGAAACGAGTTCACGAAGGAAAATTTCGCGGTTGGTGTAAAGAGAATGAGTGATAATATGAAGAAGTTTTCGAACTTCAGTCTTAAATTCATATGATTGTGACATACGAAAAGGCTCCTATGAAATGTCATAAAAGTTTAAAAAAAATACTACGCCAATAATAAATCGGAAATTTCCAAGGTCAAGGTTGATTAGAAAAAACAGTGGAAGGTCTTAAAAGTTAATGGCTTTCTTTCGATTTAATTAGGATTCGACGAGAGCGTTATTCCTATATATAACAGTGGCCGTTTATGTATAAAATTATGCCACACCAGCCTTCATGGCTGGTTATTGTGTTATCATGACCATACAAGGTTGAAGAAGAATGTTTGTAAGAGCAGGCTCTTGCAGACTACCATCTTGTCATCGTGCATAGAAAAGGAGCGATAATGAGCAAGCAGACGGCTGTAACAAGTGTTAAGCCCTTGACCTCTTTAGATATTCGTCACAGCAAAGGTGATCGCAAGCTTACCATGTTAACCGCATACGACTATTCATCCGCAACGCTTGTAGATGAATGTGACATTGATATGATTCTTGTCGGCGATTCGCTTGGTATGGTTATGCTGGGACGTGATGATACGATTAGCGTAACAATGGATGAAATGGTCCATCATACTAAAGCGGTAGTGCGTGGGACAAAAAGGTCTCTCGTTATCGCTGATATGCCCTTCATGTCATACGAAATCAGTGTCGAGGACGCGTTACGGAATGCCGCGCGATTGTTTCAGGAAGGCGGAGCACGTGCAGTAAAGCTTGAAGGCGGTCATAGCGTTATTCCGCAGGTAACGGCTCTCGTTCGCTCAGGTATCCCTGTAGTCGGACACATCGGTTTGACTCCTCAGCGGGTAGCCAGTCTTGGCGGGTTTAAAGTGCAAGGTAAAACCGCAGAAGCCGCCAACACACTGCTGGAAGAAGCAAAGGCTCTCGAAGCGGCTGGTGTCTTTTGTATTGTACTCGAAGCGATTCCTGTTCCAATAGCTGCACGCATAACTCAAGAACTTTCTATACCGACAATCGGCATAGGTGCCGGTGCAGAGTGTGATGGACAGGTGTTAGTCTTTCATGATCTCCTTGGTCTGTTCGATCGTTTTGTTCCAAAATTTGTGAAGCAGTATGCAAACTTGCGCGAGACCGCAGCTTCTGCAATCAGTGATTATAAGCGTGAAGTGGAAGAAGGCAGCTTTCCGGCAAAAGAGCATTCCTTTGCCATGCCGGAGCATGAAAAGGAAAAGTTTGAAAAGTAATATATGATTATTTCTAAATGGTTAAAGAGAAAAAGGCTGTCCTTCATATGAAGGACAGCCTTTTTTTACAATGCATAATGAATCTTAATACGCAGGTTGATACTCGAGAAATTCAGACAGCGAGTGACCGGTAAATTTCTGACAGTTTTTGCCGTAGCATTCTGATGCGGAAAGCACTGTTGCTGTTAAAATTCTGTTTGGTTGAATGTCACGTATAAGCAGAAGTCTTGTGGACGTCTCCGGCTGTACTCGGGACTTGTAAGAATAGAGGGCCAGCCAGTCCTTGTAACCATTATTGTCCCAGTCGAGGACTGCTAGAAGTGAAAGGTTTTCCTGACAGAACTCGCTTGTAATAAGAAGTTCTGTGCCGTTGTATGTGGCAGTCTGACCTGCAGATGGCATGGCTGAGTATGTGGTTCCGTCTATTGGCAGATTATGCTGTGCTCCTGTCCAAAGAAAGTTCAGTGAGAGATTGTTAAATGCTGTCTTGCTGAACTGCTGTGGCGGGATAACACAGTTTGTTGTTTGTTGCGGGGTGTAGAATACGTAATCCGTTGGTAATTTTTTCTGCAGTTGCGGCGGTAAGCTCTTTGTGGCTGAAAAATAGCCAGAGGTGATGATAGTAGCAGGTTCGCCGAAAAGTGCAGAGTTTCTGAAACAGCCTGTGATCATCGTCAGGCACAGGGCAAAAGAAAAAAGTGTGCATAAGGTATGTGTGCGTCGAAGCATGACTTCCTCGTTTAGTCAGCAGATTTACATTTGAAACGGATTCGTAACCTTCCGTCCTCAAAGTTGTAGGAGTTGATGATGAATTCACCGAGCTCAGAAGTATTCTGCACGTGCTCACCAATACATGGGCAGCTGTCATAGTCTCCAATATGGACTATACGGATAGTTGTAATGTCGTCCGAAGGAAGGCGTGAAAGATTGTAACGTTCCTGCGCTTGTTCAATAGGCATGATTTCTTCAGTCACTTCAAGATTGCGTTGGAGCTGCGTGTTGACTGCGGATTGTAGTGCAATGGCTTCGAATTCTGTAAACGGACGTTCGAAGTGATAATCGCATTTCGATTTTTTGGTGTTGATGTGAGCGGAGTAACAGCGGTCGCAGCCGAACATGCTGACCATTGTTCCGTTAAGAACATGTTCAGCCGTGTGCATATGAGGAACGTAGTTTTTTCCCATGGTACCCTTTCCTGTTATATGAAAAAAATGTTGTGCCTGAAGAGTCACGTTGGAGTCAAATTTTGTACGTAAAAAAAGCCGCACTTGGTGCGGCTTCTTGTTTGCAACTTAAAGGCTGGCTTGAGCATCCATTGTGCTCGCGAGATCAAGTAGCCTGTCCTGAATAGTCATCATAACTTCTTTTGGATTCGACAAGTCCTTGCTGCGGCGGAAAACCCATGATGCAATGTACAGGTTGGTTTCATCATCCTGATTTTTTGTCCATTTATATTTGCGGATCATGGAGGCAAGGGCCGCTTTGTATGCTTCACGATCACGGATTGCCTTTTCGTAGGCGACGCCCTCAGCTTTCATTTTCATTTCAGCGGCGTCCGTTACGGACTGTGTTGCATTCATATTTTTAGAGACCTGATAGTCATGGAGTGCTGTTTGGAATTTCTGGTTCGCGGTCAGCACGTCGCGTTCAGCCTGTAACCAGGCAGAAATATCAGACATAGCAGAATTAATTTTTGCACAGCTTTTAAGTACACCTGCCGTCGCACGCAACTGTTTTGCTGTAAGATGGTAAAATGAATTACGTTCGGCCTGCGTCAAAGGGCGTTCGCTTCCGTCAAAAGAACGTTTTATGTTGGTAAGGTCCGTATCTATGGCATCAATAAAGCGTTGTTTATAGAGAGCATAGAGTGCGTTGATCATGCTGGGACGCAATGCGTAGCGCATGACAGAACGTCTACCGATGGCGAGATCATCTCCACTCCATGAGAGCCCCGTCATTTCAATGCCGTAATGAACATTAATGACTTTTGCATCAAGAAGAAGCTTTGCTTCTTTTGAAGCTGCCGGATGGCTTCCCTTAGGGTGGTACGAATTAACTAGCAGATGTGATAAGTCTGCAATAAAGCTGGGTTGGACGACTGTATCTTCGGTAATTTTTTTATGAACAGGCGCAACAGGTTCGACAGATGTTGCCGTTGGTGTGGTTTCGGAAGTTGTTTTAGTCGGCTGGTGTTCAATGTTTGTTCGCAGTGGAATGCGCACTTGTGTTGTTACTTCACCAGTAGGTTCAATGTACTGTTCCGTCTCAACAATTTCGGGTTTAAATGTCCAGAGACTTGTGAGGGCTATTGCAAGTACGACAAGCGCGGCCCAGAGTGCTCGTTTGAGATTCGTAGTATTTTTTTTTTGCACTTCTTTATCGGACATGATGCCCCCCTTGGGAATCATTAACTTGGTTATCCCCGAAAAAACGTTCACCCTATTAATACGATGTTATAAGAGTACAATGTTTGTATGACAGATTTTCAACGTCATAACTACTATGGCGCATTAAGCCTTGGTAGCATTAAGGGTATGCGTTGTGAAGTGTTATTCTTGTGATGAAATAAAAAAAGAAATGCCTGTAAGGTGCTGAAATGATGATAAAGAAATTTTTTGCTTATTTTTTAGACTGTTGTGCGGGAAATAAGAAAAACAAGAATTTCCGCTCAGCAGAAAACAAAAATCAATTGTTTATAACGGTGATGACAGACTTTTTTGGTTTTGCGGGACTGCGGGCGATGACAATTACCGCACAAATAACCAGAGCACCGCCGGCATAGGCTGCGGCAGTCAGTTGCTCATTCCACCAAAGTACAGCAAGGACGGCTGCAACTACAGGTTCGATAGTCGCTATAATGGCAGCTTGAGTAGCCTCAAGGCGGCGCAGCCCTGCACAATACGCATAGTAGGCGAGATATGTACATAGGAATGCAAGGCCTATGATGACGGCAAGTTTGATAGGCGAATAGGCTGTAAAGGTTACCCATGGCAGCAAAGCAATCGCACCGGCAGGCAGGCACCATGCGTAGAGCGTTGCAGGTTGATAGTTTTTGAGAAATGTTTTGCCGAAGATGTAATGCAGTGAGTACGTAAAGCCGGAAAGAAGTCCGAATAATATGCCGGTAAGCGGGAGTGAAACAGTATCGCTTTGCCCGTTGAAACAAACAAGAACTGTACCCGTAAGGGCTAGTCCAAGGGCAGCTAGTTTGACAGGGGTCAGTTCTTCTTTGAAAAGGATCCGTGAAAAAATAGCTACCCATATCGGAGCAGTGTAGAGGAGAATTGCAGAAACGGCTGCGCCTGCATGTTTGATTGCAATCTGGTATGAACCAAAAAATACCGAAACACCAAGAACGCCGAAAATAAGAAATACCGGAATGTCCTTACGTTGCACCGTAAGGTTTTTATGCTTTGCTGAGTGGAGGATAAAGAAAAGGGCACCGAGGGAGGCTCGCCAGAAAGCAAGCTCATGCGGGGTAACTCCTTCTTGTAGCCCATATTTGGAAATAGGACCGAGCAGTCCCCACAGTGTTGCTGCAGCGATTATTTGTAAGTATCCAATATATTTATCCATAAATTTTCTCCTGCCGAATCTATGTAGCATGGAAAAGTGGTTACAGTAAGCCGTTTTTAATTAAAATGTCTAACCTCTTTAATTGATTTATTTAATCTGTTGTGTGACTAGTGTGGATGTACACGCTGCTGTTGCAGTGTTGAGTGATTTCAGGATGGTGGGACCTCTGTAAGGCTATGAATAGGAAGACAGTTGAGGCATGAAGAATCGTACGGTGAGTATTTGGATCAGTGTGTGTGTATTGCTTATTCCGGTGACTGCTCTGTCAGCTACAAAATGCTACTGGGATAGTGGGCTGCTGCAGTTTAGCGGTGGTGCAGTTCAACAGGCTCTGTGTTTGACTCCGGACATTGATGCAAATGGTGTGGTGAGGGAATTTGAAAAAGGATTACCTCCAACGTTGGACGAGCTTGTGGGGCGAGAGTTTGACTTTTCCCCTGAGGCGGTGGAGGGATACGTTGCAGCGTATGGTTTGCGTGCAAAAGAGTTGGGCGGAGCCTTAAATCTCAGAGTTTCACGTGCACGTGGAAAGTCTGCTATTTTTTTTGTTTTGCACGATTCAGGCGGGCCTGATTTTGGCATTCGAACCTTTTCGCCGGATATTGATGTCTCCCCACATATAAATAATATGCGTCAATTTGGCAGGCGTTGGCATGTCATAATTGACCGCAGTGGAAACTCCACGACATTAATTGATTTTTTTCAACCACTGCGATCTACCTACTTTGAGGCTCATGACGACGGGGCTAAAGCAAAGGGGCGCTTTTTACATGTCGGCCTTATTCAGCCCATACGAACTAACGCGGGGGATGCTGTTGAAACGCATAAAGTGATGATCCCTCAGCCTGCATATACTGACGCACAGTATAGAAGACTGGCTCAAGTGTATGTTGCTGCATCAAGTCGGGCTGGACGATGGTTGATACCAGCTTATGCGGCACAGTTAAACAGGTATGGTAATGCGCCTGTTTCTCTGGGCGGGCCGAAAGGGTTTGATTTAGCTGTGTGGGGGAATGCGTTGCGGGATGTATATCGGGAGATATACTCAGGTCATTAATGCAGTTTCTTTTATTTTGTATTCAAAGCGTTTTTATGAAGCACATACGTATCAGTGCTTTATAAAAGCGCTTTTTTGTTTGATATGAATTAACCTAACTGCAATATATTTCTTTTACATAATGTATATGTAGTATTTAATGTCTGTAGAGCTGTTTTTTATGTTATTTTGACAGATAAAAAGAGACTATATGTCTTATTTACTACTTTATTTGTACGATAATAAGAAAAACAATCTATCTTTTTTTGTTTTTACAGTTGAATATAGAAATGTATTAAAAAGAGAAAGGGCATTGTAAAATATTTGATACAAACTGAACATGTCAAAAATGCATATTAAGAAGATGGAAAGAGTGTTCAACATGCTTCCTGCAATAATATAGTAATGCAGTGTTCATGGAAATTTTGAAGCACTCAAGCTCGTTGTGATTTTTTCGAGGGGAACAGCCTCTCTGTACTCTCCATACTTTGGTATCGTAGTGAGACGAATGCCAGTTTATCAGGGGGCTGAATGAGCCGGAGTATTGTCCGGCGCAGTTGAGGGCAACGTGTGCGGTACGACCACATACACGGGGCGGTTCTGTTAAAACAGAATCGCCCTTGCTGTGTGTGGTGCAATACAAATGAACGAGAAACAATGTAATTGATGTACGTATTGCAACAGGTTATTGCTGTTGTATGAGTCTAACTACTGTAGAAAGAAAATCTTCGTCCACCTTGCGACTGGTGCCATCTGCAGAACAACAAACAGCAGTTGGTGCGCTTGTGGGGTGTGCAATTTGTCTTGGTTTTATTGGAGTATTGATGAATGGCATTACGTTGGTGCGCTTTGCTGTGCTATATCTTTGCTTCATATTTATGACTGTTGGAATGATCCTGCGAAGACAGCAACGGATTATTGAAATAAGTTTGCCTGATAGTTGCATATACTTTCTTGGAAGACGAAAAAAAGATGTATATACCATTCCGTTTGGAATGATTACCGCACTTAGACTCACACGGCGTAATGTTCAAGGGGATCTTGTTTCCTCAGATTTTGAACCTGAGAAAGGGAACAGTGGACGATATCCGTTCCATCTGGATGTCATATTGCGTGATTCCGGGTACGAAACATTAGATAGGTCTGTTCTTGGGCCGGATCTTGCTGCAATTGCATTAAAAATTGCGGAAGTAACAGGGTTTGCGATTGAAGATCATGCTGGAGTAGGATTTGCGCGTACTTCACGTGCAGAGTATGCGCCAGTGTTTCCATCCGTTGAAAATGAACAGCCAGAACATTCAGCGCTGAAGCCATGTCTTATTGGTGGGAAAAAAGGATTTTCATGGTCACTTTCTCCAGGACATTTGTATATTGCGCTAATGACATTTTCTGTAGCCGGCTTGCTTTATGGCGGAGGCTATGGAGTATGGAAGGCCTCAGAAGGTGAAGGAAGTATTATTGCGGGTGGGATATTGCTTTTTGTATGCGGATTCTTTGCCTACATGATTCTTTGGCGGCTGATACGGTCGATTGCTGGCAAGGGGTTTGTCGTATGGGATGATGAAATGGTACGGTTTGGTAGATCCTTTTTGGGGAAAGAGTATGCCTTTGTAATGTTAGAGTTACGAGATGTTGGAGCTGTTCGTATAGCCGTTCCAAGAGCCGGAAAAGGGCGTGTTGAGATTATTCAGGTATCCGGTGCTGTATTTAAAACATTACATGTTTCTTCCCCCCTTGCACCATTAACAATAGGTGATTTACATTGGTTGAGCCGGTATATGCGGCAACAGGTATCTGTATCAGAAGCTGTGTAGTGTAATCTACACCAGAGTGGTTCAATGTTCGAAATAGCTTGTAAAAAAAAACGCTCTTAGATAGGTTTCTGAGTACGAAGCACCTGTTTTTGCATAGCGTATCTCACTGTTACTTTTGCGTGAGTTGCGCAGTTTATTTAATCCAACCCTGAGAGGTCTCACAATGGCGAATCCTTCAGAACATATTCTGTATAGCGGCGGTGCACGAGGCACGGAAGCATACTTTGGTGAACTTGCAGAAAAGTACGGGCTTCAGGAAGTTAACTACAGCTTTGATGGCCACATGCTTGAGCGCACCAGAGGCTTACGCGTTCTGACCGCTGATGAACTGGCACTGAAAGACGTGAGTCTTACGTATGTGTCCCGCTTGATGAGCCGTTCTTACTCTGTCGCGCCGTTGTTCCGCAAGGTTCTTCAGTCTATTTGCTGGCAAGTTTCCAGCGGGCATGAAGTGTATGTTGTGGGTGTTATTCAGGACGACAATACGGTTAAAGGCGGCACTGGTTGGGGTGCAGAATTTGCTAAGATTTGCAATAAGCCGCTGTATGTTTTCGGACAGGCGAAAAATGCTTGGTTCCACTGGGAAAAGAATGAATGGCTTGAAGTTGAATCTCCAACCATTTCACATCGACATTTTACCGCAACCGGTACCCGTTTTCTTGAAGAGAATGGTAAGAAGGCAATTGCTGAGCTTTTTGAAAGGTCCTTTGGATAGGGTCAAAACGCAAAATTTTGCGGGAGCCTCGGCTCCCGCTTTTTTTATGACTGTGCATACGCATCGTTGAAAGGATACTATTGTGTGTAAAGATGATCGAGGCAGGGCTGGGGTAGTTGCTGCCATTTGTTCGTTTGTTTTTTGGGGCATGGCGCCTGTGTACTGGAAACAGGTAGCACATGTGCCTGCGTTTGAAGTGCTGTGCCACAGGATTTTGTGGTCATTATTTTTTGTTGGGATTATGCTTTCAATTCGTTCTAATTGGGGCGCATTTAAAAACATCTTTTCTTCTAAAAAAACAATGCTTCTTCTTACTATGAGCGGCTTGCTTGTAGGTGGTAACTGGGGCTTATATATTTGGGCTGTAAATCATGACATGGTCTTGCAAACAAGCCTTGGGTACTACATTACACCGCTTGTAAGTATGCTTCTGGGGGTTGTTATATTTAAGGACACTATCCGCCCCATACAGCTTTGCGCAGTATTGCTTGCTGCGGCTGGCGTAGCAACTCAGGTTGTTATGGTCGGCAGCCTTCCGTGGGTTTCTCTTGCTCTGGCCATTTCTTTTGGTTTGTATGGGTTACTGAGAAAGCTTGCAGATGTTGAATCTCTTGCCGGGTTGATGTTTGAAACAGTCCTGTTGATACCCTTTGTACTTATCTATCTTGGCCATCTTGAATTGCAGGGGGCCGCTTCATTTTTGCATGTTGATCGTCTGACAGATATGTATCTTGTGGGGGCTGGTGTTATTACATCACTGCCGTTGCTGTGGTTTGCATTTGCAGCGTGCAGATTACGTCTTACTACTCTTGGATTATTGCAGTACATTGCACCGAGTCTGGCATTTATGCAGGGCGTATTTTTGTTCAATGAACCGTTTACGATGGGACACCTGTTTACCTTTGTGTTTATTTGGAGCGCTCTTGCGTTGTACTCCGGTGAAGGATGGCTGCAACGCTCAAGAAAACTTGTTCATGCTGAAGAAATGTAACTTTTATCGTATATTTTGATTTGCTATAGCGAAGCCGCAAGCCCTGTGTTACAGAGTTTGCGGCTTTTTTGCAGTCAGTAAACAAGGTTATTGATTCAAAGTGATGTATTCGGCTATACATAGTGATCTTATAAAACTAATGAAAATCGGGGAAAATATGTTTTTCGATAAAATAAAAATTAATGGAATGACCGTGCCGAATCGTTTGGTTCGCTCTGCAACATGGGAAGGGCTCGCCTCTGCTGAAGGATTTGTAACGCCTGCACTCGAAGACGCAATGCTTGAATTGGTTGATGGCGGTGTGGGGATGATTATTACCGGGCATATGTTTGTAGCAGAACAAGGACGCGCCAGAGAACGCCAGCTTGCCATTTTTGCAGATGAATACATCAGTGGGCTGCGCTCAATGGTTAACAGAATCCATGATCATGGTGGCGCTGTTGTGGCGCAGCTTGCTCATGCTGGCGGTTATGCTGCTCAGGCTATCACAGGAATGCCTGCATTGGGGCCTAGCCCTTTTGCCATGAGGGATGGCGAACTTTGTCAGGAAATGACTGAACATGACATTGATGTAATGGTCTATTCCTTCCAGCAGGCGGCGGAGCGAGCAGTTGCCGCAGGATTTGACGGCCTTCAAATTCATGCAGCACATGGGTATGGGTTAAGCCAGTTTCTTTCTCCCCATTTTAATAAGCGTACCGATATGTACGGCGGCGTACTTGAGAACCGCATTCGCCCGTTGGTGCGGGTCTATGAAGCTATTCGGCGTGTTGTGGGAGAGAAATATCCTGTGATGCTCAAAATTAACTGTGAAGACTTTGTTGAAGACGGTCTTGAACTACAGGACAGTGTCAGAGTTATTCAAGGTCTTGCCACAATGGGGTTGGATGCAGTTGAGATTAGTGGTGGATTGCTTACAAATCGCCCGACAACGTCATCAACACGGGTGGGGCGTTTTGATTCTCCAACGAAGGAAGTATGGTACCGTGAGGCGGCACGTGTTGTCAGAGAAAATACTAAGCTGCCAATAATGCTTGTGGGCGGGGTTCGCAGCTTTAGTGTAGCTGAAGGGTTATTGTCAGAAGGGGTTATTGACCTTGTTTCCATGAGTCGACCGCTTATACGTGAACCCAACCTTTTAACACGATGGGCTTCTGGGGACTTGCGGAGAGCAGATTGTATAAGCTGCAACAAATGTTTTAGCGTGCTCATTAAAAATGAAGGTTTTTTCTGCCCTCTGGCCCGTGCTGAAAAAAGTGAATAATTAAATTGATTGAGGAACGATGAAAAATTTCGTACTCCATGGGGGCTGGTAGCTGCGAAGCGGCGCAATTGTTGACAGATAGTGTATCTTGTCAGGCTTTGTAGTGAGCTGTTCCGTTGCATGATGTTGGAACCTCTTTGGCAGAATGTTTCTTCAGAGTGTAATCTTTTTAGCGGATTGCTGTACAGCGTGTCAGAAAGGAGAAGATAATGAAGATTCTTGCAATTGATAAAGTGCTGCCAGAAGCAACACCGGATAAAGTTAAAGAAACGTTTATGAAAGAAGTTAACCACACTGTTAAGATGTATCTTGCTGATGTGGTTCGTGAAATGTATTTTCGTCAGGATCGTTCCGGTACCATTTTAATGCTGGAGGCGCCTTCTATGGAAGATGCACGAAGCCTTATCGATAAAATGCCTATGGTACAGGCTGGGTTAATCGATTTTGACCTGATCCCGCTTGGGCCATTCGTTCCGCTGGCATTACTTCTTGATGAAGATACCCCGACCCAATAAGTATTGCTCATCCAGATGGTACAAGACGCTCCGATTAAACTCGGGGCGTTTTTTTTTGAAAATAAGGATATTGTATTACGCTGCTTCTAAAGACATTTCGACTCTATTTCTTCCATGGTTTTTTGCATAATATAGAGCCGAATCTGCTCGTTCAAGAACAGGTTTTAGATAGGTGTCATCAGGAGTGGTCATTGTATAGCCAATACTGACTGTGTGATGGATTGTACCATGTGAGGTTACTAATGGTGTTTGTTCGATATGTTTTCTTATACGTTCGCCGAGAGCACAGGTATTTAAAGGTGATACTCCATGGGCAATGATCAGGAACTCTTCGCCTCCTATGCGATAAAGTATGTCTGTAGATCGTAAGCAACAGGACACTTCCTCCGCGAAATGCTTGAGTAATGTGTCTCCTATGATGTGACCATAGGTATCGTTTACTAACTTGAAGTGGTCAATGTCCAGCATGAGCAGGCCTAGTGATGTGTGCGTATTTTGCAAGTCCAAAAAATCTTCAGGAGTAATTGAATATAAGGCTCTGCGGTTTAAAAGACCTGTTAGCGGATCTTCGATTGCCTGGCGTGTAAGTTTTGCATTTAGTTCTTCAAGGATAAGCAAGATAAGTCCTACAGTGGTTAAGAGTAGAGACGCGTTTGTCCATAGAATGTAGGCAGATGTTGTCCAACCTGTTATAAAGTAGAGATTAAAACTTTCAGTTCGGACGATATGAATGCCACGGTAGATAATGATAATAGCGTTTAAAAGATTAATTCCCCCCATCCCCTTGGCGGTGTTTGATTGACGGGCGTTTCGTATTAATTCATAGGCTATTAAAATATTTATTGTTGCATAGTTTAAGCTTGTTATGAGCACTTTGCTTGTTACAAGTCTCGGGTCGAAGAGTGTTATTTCTGAAGCAATTATAACTAACGTTATTAGTGTGATTCCACACCACCACACTTTTCGGGTTAAGGAGCGGCTGAAGAATACACGGATTCCGAACCAGAAAAATACGTACCCGGCTGTTGCGGAAACATTCGCAACAAGTACAGAGAAAAAAGGTGGAATAAAGCCTCTATACGTCGTTAAAATGAGACATAGTAGGTAGCATGTCATCGCCATAGCCCACCAAAGTACGCCGCGTCTGGAGAACCGGCTAAAGTAGAGCCAGAAAAAAGCGACTGTTGAAATCGCAGCTGAAGCAGTAAGCGATGCATATAGTTCGCGTATTTCAAGCATGTGTTGTCCTAACTTTTTGGTAGAGCATATTGATTAGAGCAACTGGATTAAGGAGCTATATAATCATTAATTATGTCTAATAAAAAATTATCATAAGACAATTTTTTTGTATTTGTACAAGGGGATAAGTTTAACAAAATTTTTTAAGCATTGTGCAGCACCATAATGCTTTATCGGTTTCTTACTGTATATTATGAGCGATTGTAGGAAAAAGAAAAAGCCAACACGATTGTGGTGCTGACTTTGTGTACATGGATATTGTAGAATTAATTATGAAATGCGTGTCTAAATTATTACATTCCTGTATCTTCTGGAATTTCTTCAGATGGATAGAGGTCTGTAGGGTTTTCAAATCGTGTAAATTTACCGTTGTATTGCAACTGGGCGGCACCAACTGAACCGTTACGTTGCTTGCCTATAATGATTTCAGCAGAGTGGATTTCAGCACGGTCTTCTTTTTTGTTGTACACAGCATCACGGTAGATAAACATAATAACGTCGGCATCCTGTTCGATCGCGCCGGATTCTCGAAGGTCAGAAAGCATCGGACGTTTGTCTGCTCGTTCTTCAACCTTACGGTTCAGCTGAGAAAGAGCAACAACGGGAATGTTTAATTCTTTAGCGAGTGCCTTCAGGTTACGGGAAATATCGGAAATCTCCAGTTCTCGGGAGTCAGTTTTGCGACTCGATCGCATAAGCTGCAAATAGTCCACAACAACCAGGCCGACATTTTTTTCTGCTTTTAAACGACGGGTACGTGCACGAAGATCAAGAGTAGAAAGAGACGGTGTATCATCAATGTAAATTGGCGCCTTGCCAAGAACGTCTGCTGCATAATGCAAACGTCCCCAGTCATCATTATCAATACCACGGCCTGTTCTCAGTTTATTCATGTCTACACCGGCAACTGTTGCCAGCATACGAACCATGAGCTGTTCCATTCCCATTTCCAGAGAATAGAATACAACTGGGGTATTTCCTTCCAGAGCAGCGTTTACAGCGAGGTTAAGCGTAAACGCAGTCTTACCCATAGAAGGACGCGCTGCAATAATGATAAGATCTGTAGGCTGCAAGCCTGCGGTCATTTTGTCGAGGTTGTAAAAGCCAGTCGTAACACCGGTTACGAGATCTTTACTATCGATACGGATAGAAAGCTGGTCGAACACTCGGTTGATGAGTGTCTTTGAATCAATAAATGTTTGACCGGAGGTTCGCTCGGAAATTGCGAAAATAGACTGTTCGGACTCATCCAGAAGTTTGTCTACTTCAGTGCCTTGATCGTAGCACTTGCCTATAATATCTGAGCAAGATGCGATAAGGCTGCGTTGTAACGATTTGTCACGAACAATTTTGGCGTAGTGTTCAGCGTTTGCTGCACTGATGATGGAGTTGACAAGTTCGCCTATATATACCGCGCCGCCGACTTGTTCGAGCAGGCTTTTGTCGCGCAGGTATTGACCTATTGTAACAGGGTCAACAGCGATACTCTGTCTGTGCAGCTCCATCATGGCGCCGAAGAGTATTTTATGGGCAGGGGCGTAGAAATCATCTTCGGTGACGATGTCTACAAGTGTATTAAGGGCATCCGCACGCAAAAAAATACCCCCGAGCACAGCCTGTTCAGCTTCAATGCTGTGGGGAGGGACATTGCGCAGCAATTCGTCCGACACGTTTTCAAACGCGTCGGAAACCGAACCTTCGCCCTGATGGGCGAAGGTGTCGGTATGAAAGCTATTCTGCGGATTCGTCTGCGGATTCCACGGTGGATTCTGCGTCATTTTCTTCTACAGGAGCTTCTACTGGAGCTTCTTCTTCGATGAAGCGGCCTTCAGCTTTAACTGTGAGCTTAACTTCAGCAATAACACCAGCGTGGAGACGTACACGGATTGTGTATTCGCCAAGGGTGCGGATTGGGCTGTCAAGAAGGATACGGCGACGATCTACTTCGAGGTCGAGTGCTGCAAGTGCATCTGCGATGTTGCTTGCAGTAACGGAACCGTAAAGTTTGTCGTTTTCACCAACACGAACTTCGATGACAACGTCAGCAGCTTCCAGCTTTTCTGCCAGAGACTGAGCTGCGCCGCGTACTGCTTCCATTTTGTCAGTGAGCTTTTTACGGTCAAGCTCAAAAACTTTCATGTTAGATGCAGTAGCAACCATAGCAAGACCCTGTGGTACAAGGTAGTTACGGCCATAGCCAGCTTTAACTTCTACAATATCGCCAAGAACGCCAAGGTTCTCAACGTCAGCGCGGAGAATAAGTTTCATGACAAATCTCCTATAAGGTGCTTTTCTTTTTCACTTCACTTGCGTGAGTGGAAGTGAATACAAGAAGTGCCATCTGACGGGAGCGTTTAATCTCACGAGTGAGAGCGCGCTGGTGGAAAGCACAAGTGCCGGTGATACGACGAGCGATAATTTTACCACGTTCGGTGATAAAGTCACGGAGGATGTCCGGGCGCTTGTAGTTCAACGGAAGATCTTTGTCTGCACAGAAGCGGCAGAATTTACGGCGTGGAGTAAAACGTCTTTTAAAAGCCATCTTATTTTGCCTCCTCAAGCTTAACAGTTACGTACTTGAAGATACCGTCAGTAATACGGATGATACGTTCAAGTTCGGCAACAGCGGTGCCAGGAGCTTCAAACTCAAGACGAACGTAGTAGCCGCGCATAAATTTCTGTACCGGGTATGCGAGGTCACGCATGCCCCAGTGGTCAGCTTCGAGTACGTTGCCTTCAACGCGCTCGATAACACCAGTAAGAGTGCTCAGCAGTTCTTCGCGAGCATCACTTGCTAACTCTGGGGAGAGAAGCAAAAGTGTTTCGAATTTTCTCATTCCAATCTCCTTATGGACTGTTGGCCCGCCCATCTACATAAGTGGGTGAGCAAGGCAGAACGAGGGTTAATAAGGCAGGTGTGAACTTCTGTCAACCTAATTCTGTGAAGGAGAAGATAGCAGATGACAAGATCTTTGTCACCTTAAGGAAGTGAAAAGTGTCTTAAAGAAATTATCAGTTTTTTTTAACTATCTCCTTATCAACTCGCACTAAGTCGCCTTATTCCTCATTCGGGGGGAGCGGAAAGCTTTTTTGCGCGGGTGAGATATGGGTATATCGCTTATTTTATATGCTTTCCCTGCATGTTAAGCTGTGGTATAGCTTAAACGCTGTTGTACGTGGTCTCATAACTAGTTATGGAAAATTCTACTTTTCTACCTGAAATCGTTGGGAAAAATGTATGTTAGTATCGCTTCGCAAAGCAGTTGTGGTCTTTTTTGTTTGTGCCTTCACCATGTTGGCTGTTACAGCCGGGGAGAGTGCAACGCTTACAGCGACAAATGAAGATCAGGAAGCTGTTGAGTGGCAGCTCGCCGCAGAGAAAGTATCGACACTTAACGACGCGGACGTCATTGAAGCTGAAGGGGATGTCGTTCTTAAGCAGGGTAATGATTATCTAAAAGCTGATTTCGCCCGATACTATGCCGCTACCAACTGGGTATATTTATCCGGTAATGTTGAGGTGTTCATGAATAATGATAACCTGAGTGCGGAAACTGCTGAGTTTGATCTGGGCAAAAAGATTGGCTGGATGAAGAATGGCAAGGTCTTTATGGCCGGCCCGCATATGTATTTTTCCGGTAAGCGAATTCAGAAGAACTGGGGGGACTCGTACACTTTTAATAATGCGAAAATTACCGTGTGCGATGGTGATAAGCCTGCATGGTCATTGAATACAGATAAAGCGACCCTTGAATTGGAAGGGTATGCGATTATTAACGGCGCGGATGTAGAGATCCGTGATTATCCTGTTCTTCCTCTCCCTTACTTTGTCTTGCCTGTAAAAACACGTCGAGAGTCTGGACTGCTTCGTCCTGATTTTGGTAGCACAGACCGTTTAGGTTTCTGGGTTACCCAACCATATTTTTGGGCCATTGATCAAGATCGTGATATGACGTTCTATGCACAGTATATGAGTAAACGCGGCTTTATGCCGGGAGTTGAATATCGTTCCCGAACTTCAAGTGAAAATCAGTTATGGGTACGTGCAGACTGGCTTAACGATGCAAAAACTGTAGACGATACTGCTGATGCCAGTGACTTTGGGTATGATGATCTTTTACGAACGAACGCGAACCGTTACTGGGTTCGTGGTATGTATGATGGTGAATTTCCAGATCCGCGTTGGAAGTTTAAAGCAGACATAGATTTTGTCTCAGATCAGGATATGTTGAGAGAATTTAACTCTACTACTGCTGGTTTTGATGACTCGCAAGACGAAGTAGAGAATCGTTTCGGGCGTTCTTTGAATGATATAAGTGATCCAATTCGTACATCTCGTTTGCTTCTTACACGTGATTGGGATCGATTTGGTGCCGCGTTGCTTGGTGAGTATAATCAGAATTCTGCGTTGGGTCATGGAAATAAAAAGCACTCAACAGATACGACCTTGCAGCGTTTACCTGAGTTTGATGCTTATCTTTTTAGAAACAGAATTCCCGGGTTAGAACAGATTCCTTTCACACTGACTGCGGATTTTCAGTCTGTGCAATTTGCTCGTGAGGAAGGCACTGATGGCAATCGCATTGATGTGATGCCGATGCTTGGTCTTCCAATTGTAACTTCATACGGCACAATTACTCCTGAAGTCGGGATGCAACAGGTCTGGTATAATACGACGGATCGTGATCCGCTCACGACGGAAAATGGAGATGACAGCAGGGACAACCGTACTCTCTTCAAATTTGGTGTTTCCGGCTATACAGAGCTTGCGCGAGTGTATAGTTACGAGCCGACGTTGGTAGCAACGCAGGATAATGCAGGTGAAACTGAGCTTCTTGGTCTTA
Source organism: Halodesulfovibrio aestuarii DSM 17919 = ATCC 29578 (assembly GCF_000384815.1). NCBI lineage: Bacteria > Pseudomonadati > Thermodesulfobacteriota > Desulfovibrionia > Desulfovibrionales > Desulfovibrionaceae > Halodesulfovibrio > Halodesulfovibrio aestuarii. Next base: position 85,595 of record NZ_ARQF01000015.1, on the reverse strand, counting down.
AGCATGCAATTCAACCACGTTTTGAATACCGTCATGTGTCCGGCAGCAACGAAAGTGATACCCCTAACTATGACTACGTAGACCATTTGGGTAATGAAGATGAATTAACTGTTTCTCTTGTAAATATTCTTACAAGGAAACGTGCCATGGTTCTTTCAGGTGATGAGGAAAAAGGGATAGAGCCTTCTCTTCAAACATTATATAGTGAGCTACTTTGGTTCCGTTTACTGCAGTCCTATGATTTTGAAGAAGCTAAACGTGATGAAGGTACTCTAATTGAGGATGAATCATATGAGCGTCGACCTTGGAGTGATCTTGAAGGCGAGCTACGCTTTTATCCTTGGAGTCATGTGTGGTTTTCCTCCCGAACATTCTATTCATACTATGACAATCAGATAAATCGTCACGATCACACGTTAACTTTGGCTGCCCCAGAATATGGTAAGTTTTCAACAGGTGTTGATTTCAGGTATAACCTTGATAAGAATCTGGACTATGCCGGAACTGGATTAAGAAATCTTAATGTCTGGAAAAATAGACTTTCTGTAGATATGTTTAGGCCGCTCAGGCTTGAAGCATACTACGAATACGATTTTGAGAAAAAAGAAGCTTATGAACAAAGTTATTCTTTGATTTATGATCATCAATGTTTTAGGTTGATCTTCAAAGCAAAGTTTACACCGTTTGACGATAGCTATAATGTGTACCTTGAATTACCGGGACTCACTTTTTAAGTATAGAACTTAATAAAGCGTCCTTCTCTTGAAGGACGCTTTTTTTGTGTTCTAAGGCTTACAATACGTTAGCCATATGAGTACTTGGAAGTAACCTGTTGTTAATCATAAGAGTGTAACAACGTTTTTTTGCATACTAAGAATTGTGTAACGTAGGCGGGAGTCACCCAATGAGGGTAGGGGGACTTTTCATTCTACTGTGACATTTTAAGGAAAGAGTATGCGAAACGTACTGTGCTTTATTTTGGTTTGTTGTTTAGTGTGTTTCACAATAAATGAAGCGAGGGCGAATATGCGCGATAGAACTCCAGAAAGCGCGCTCAAGGCCTTGCAAGAGGGGAATAAACGATTCGTTGTAAACGAGTCGGAACACCCACGCTCGAGCTATGAGCAAACAATTATGGCAAAGGGAATCGATCAGAACTTCCACGCGGTGGCGACTGTTGTCGCTTGTTCTGACTCACGTATGCCTGTTGAACGAATCTTTGATATCGGAATAATGGATGCCTTTGTTGTCCGTGCTGCCGGTAATGTCATTGGAGTCGATCAAACAGGTTCTGTAGAATATGGTGTCGGGGTTGTAGATACTCCTTTACTTGTTATTCTCGGGCATACAAATTGTGGTGCTGTACAAGCTACTATTGATAAGCTGTATGGTAGTAAAGATGATCTGACTCCGAGTATCAATGCAATTATTGCAAAGATTAAACCTGCCGTTCTTAGTGTTCTTAATAGAGAAGATGGGTTGAATGGGCAGAGCGTTCTTGATGCCTCTGTGGAGCAGAATGTATGGCAGGGACTGCATGACTTGTTTATGCAGAGCAAGCTCGTTCGTGACAAGTACGTTAATGGCGATGTGAAAATTGCTGGTGGCGTATATGATTTGCATACTGGTGAGGTTCGCTGGCTTAATGAAAAAAACGTTGCAGTTACTTTTGCCGATGTGCAGCTTAAATTGGAAAATAAGGTAAATTAGCTCGCTTTATTACTTACTATTTCAAGTAGACAGAGTTGGGCGGTTGCCAAAATGAAAGAAAAGCTCGCTGTGTAGCGGGCTTTTCTTATTTATGATAGAAAAAGTAACAAAAAAGTCAAAAGATAATAAGTTTTTTGTTTTTTATAATGATTTAATAATCAAGTGGTTATGTTGTGTCATTGTTTTGTATGATGAATATGTTGTTATTTTTCGGAGTTGTACCTTTCAATATGTGTTGACTATTTAGAAAAGATAGGACTAAACATAACTCAAAGCAGAAATGACATTTTTGAATAAACGTTGTGCGCTATTTCAAGGGTGTTCTGGCTTTTAACAAAAATGTATGCTCCTGTGTTAGTTTGTCTTGGGTACGTTGTGTGATCAGAATGTGTCGAGGCTGATTCCAACTTTCAGCAGTAGCGAATGGTAACTAATACTGACCAGTAAAAACATACGAATGTCTTTTAATATAAGTTGATATGAACTTGTATTGATATAAATCATGCCCATGCAAGGGGCTGAAAGCGAACTCTTCTCGCAACGTAGAGTGAGCCAATGGGGGAGACCGGTGATGATTCACCGGTCTCATTCGTTTTTTTGGAGCATTGTAGTTCTGGCGTGTATCTGTGTATGTCCAACCGGTGATCTACAACATTGCTGGCTAGAAAAGGGCACCTAGTAACTACTGTTCAAAATATGTGCAAAGGCGCCATCGGGTGGATGATCCCGATGGCGCCTTTGCGGTGCTCTATATGTCTTAGGTTGTCTAAGAGTATATCTTTTTTTAGTCGCAGCCCTTGCAGCCTTTGCATGACTTTCTGTCAGCATAGGCGACAGCAAGGCCTCCGGTAGAAGTCTCACGGTAGAGACTTGGGAGGTCGTGACCGGTTTTGGTCATAACAGCTACAACTTCGTCAAATGGTATTCGATGCGTACCATCTGAGAAGAGAGACATTTCCGCAAGGGAAAGTGCACGGGTTGCAGCACATGCATTGCGTTCAATGCATGGAATTTGTACCAGCCCGTCAACAGGGTCGCAGGTGAGTCCTAAGTGGTGTTCCAGTCCCATTTCTGCGGCATATTCAATTTGCTTGATGGAACCGCCTAAAAGCTGGGTAGCAGCCGCAGCGGCCATGGAACAGGCTGAACCTACTTCACCCTGACAGCCAACTTCTGCACCTGAAATAGAACCGTTGTGCTTGATGACATTACCGAAGAGAGCGGCAGTGGCAAGGGCGCGCAAGATGTCTTTTTCTGTGGTCTCATGTTTTTCACTAAGATAACGCAGCACTGCAGGTACTATTCCGCAGGAACCGCATGTTGGTGCTGTAACAATAGTTCCCCCTCCGGCGTTTTCTTCAGAAACAGCTAACGCGTATGCAGTGACTAGACCTGTCTGCTGCAATTCTTTTCCGGAAAGTTTACTTTTTTTGAGATAGTTCCATGCTTGACGGCGAAGTCCGATTGAGCCTGGAAGTACTCCCTGATTGGAGAGCCCATGCTCAATCGAAGCGGACATAACTTCCCAGACCTCTTTGAGGAAATCCCAAATTTCCTTTCCTTCGCAGTTTTCAACGTATTCCCAGTAGGTAAGTCCAGCATCAGAGCAGTGTTCCATGATGGAAGCTATGGTCGTAAGATCGTATACTGCTGTGGTTGTTTCGCTTTTAGCCCCCGGCTCGCGCAGCGCGCCGCCACCTACAGAGTAAACGGTGTAGTCAGCTGTTATGTTACCTTCAGCATCCAGAGCCTCAAAAATCATTCCGTTCGGATGGTCAGGAAGCTTGTCGTCTGGACGCCATACAATTCCAGTGCGGTCTTCGCCAAGAACTTGAAGGATAGCCCAGTCTGTAAGGTGTCCTTTACCGGTGGCTCCCATGCTTTCAAACAAGTGGACTCTGTAGCTTGCAGCCTGCGGGTGAGCGGCTAAAAAACGCTCTGCAGCAAACTTCGGGCCCATTGTATGGGATGAGGAAGGCCCGATACCGATACGATATAATTCTTTGATGCTCTGCATGAGGATTGCTCCTTAACCCATGGCAAGTTTAACAAGCCAGAGTGAAACTTCAGGGATGTAGGTGGTGATAAGAAGTGTCGGAAGCCATGCAAATAGAATAAGGATCATCGTTGGTTTTAGCATGGTGTTTACTCGTGCACCGGAGATTCGACCGGAAAGGTAAAGCAATGGCGCTGTTGGCGGGGTAACGTTACCCATGCCGAGGTTTACACCCATGATGGCTGCAAAGTGGATCGGGTCAACACCAAGTTGTGTTACAAGCGGCAGCAGCAGCGGCGTGCCGAGAAGAACACCGGAAACGTCGTCCATGAGCATACCCATAATGAGCATGAACACGTTGATCATCATAAGGATGACGTATTTGTTTTCAGATACGGAAGTAAGAACGGACATTACCTGAGATGGCAGATCTTCCATAATATACAGGCGTGAAAGGATCATAACCGCAAAGGTCATAGCCATAATAACGCCGGTAGTTGTTGCAGACTCAATAAGAGTCTTCATAAGATCTCGGGCCTTAAGGCCGCGGTAGACGAACAGTGCAACAGGGATAGCATACAGTACAGCAGCTGCAGCGGCTTCTGTAGGAGTCATGATCCCGCCGTAGATGCCGCCGAGAATGATGACAGGCATCATAAGAGCCGGAGATGCCTTCGCACTTTTTTTAAAGAAGAGTTTGCTGGTGGTGGCAAAGTCACCGTGTTCTGTAATTTGAATGTTTTTGTTGTTGCGCAGCATGTACAGGTTAACAAGGCTGAGCAGTGTCGTAAGGATAACACCCGGAACAAATGCTGCGAGGAAGCAAGCAAGTACGGACTGGTTACCCATCCATGCGTACAAAATCATAAGCATGGAAGGTGGGATAAGGATACCAAGTACGCCGGAGCTTGCGAGGAGCGCCGCAGCATGTCCGGTAGGGTAGCCTGCACGTTTGAGCTTAGGCATCATGATAGAGCCGATACAGGATACGGTTGCGGAAGAAGAACCGGATACTGCACCAAAGATAGCACAAGTGATAACGCATACTACGCCAAGTCCGCCGCGAATACGGCCAGCGATAATATCGACAACATCAATAAGCTTGTCGCCGATGCCCCCCTTGTCCATAACACCACCCGCCATAATAAAGAGCGGAATGGTAAGCAGAACAACAGAGTTCATTTTTGCGAAGCCGTATGGCAGCAGGAAGCTAGGGTCATAATTGCCCTGAAAAATTAAGTAGGCAGCAGAACTGAAGAATGCAAACGGAATTGGTACACCTATGAATAGTGTGAATACCAAGATAGCGATTGCAATTGCAATTGTGATAGACATTTAAAAATCCCCCGAACAGCCGAATCTTTCACCTTTAATAAAGGAGATAAGATCTTGTACGAAATATGTGACATGATACAGAGACATGAGAACAAATCCCAGACCGACAGCTGCTTGTGGAATGAGCATAGGCAGGCGGAATACAGGGGATTTTGGATGCATTACCAACGCCCAGGACACAAATTGCAGCGCCCAGAAGGTGAAGAGAAGACAAATGGCACAGGTGATAGCATCTTTAAGAAGAAGAACTGAGCCTCTAATCGTTGGGTTTTGGATGTAGCAGGAGAGCAGGTCTGCAGAAATTTGGCTTTTTTCGCGGCTTCCTTGTGCGGCACCCATAAAATAGAGCCAAAAAGCCAGCATAGAGATAAGTTCTTCTGAACCATAAAAGTCAGAGCCAAAAATGTAACGGATTGTAATGGTGTAACAGATCATGCCGACAATAATTATGCTGGTGCTCGCCATTACGAATTTTTGGAAAAGGTCGAGTCCTTTCCATGGAATGCTTAGAGCATGTTGGAGAGATTTATTCATCTTGATTGTTCCTTGAACTACTCAGAAAAAGTCGGCGGTGCGGCATGCCGCACCGCCGTGTAAGGTTAGAACTTAGTTAATGTCGCCTTACTTGGTGTAAGACTCTTTAATTCCGTTGAGGAGTTCAGGAGTGAGGTTCTTTTCAAGACGTGGCCATGCCTTAGCACGAACATAGTCTGCCATTTGCTCAAGCTCCTGAGTTGTGAACATAATTACTTCAATACCTGATTCAGCAAGCTTTTTGCGGTACATTTCGTCTTCGCTTTCAGCCATGAGGAATGAATTCTGGGATTCGTCACCAAATGCAGATTCGATAATTTTCTGATCTTCCGGGGTCAGGCTTTCGAAGAGTTTTTTATTCATTACGTACTGGGTAGACTCGAAGTTTACGTTGTACTGGTAGTAATGCTTAATTACATCGCGGAAGCCGAGGTAGTTAAGGTTTGGAGGTCCGCCAAGCCAACCGTCAACAACGCCGGTCTGCAGTGCAGAGTAAACGTCAGTGTATGGGAGGGAGGTTGTACGGAAGCCAAGTTCTTCTGCGCCGAATTTAAATACGTCAAGACCCGGTACACGGATCATAAAGCCTTTTTCAACGCCAGGTTTGTTGGCATTTTCAAGCGGCTTAACAGTACCTACGCCGATGAAACCTTCACCGTAGTATCCAAGGAATTTAACGCCAAGAGCGTCATGCATTTTTGCCATTTCTTTTGGCAGAAATGCGTTTTTGTCATAAACCTTGCGAGCCTGTTCGTAGTCTCGCGCAATATAAGGAAGGAAGCCTACACCGAGACGAGCGTCAAATTGATCAGGTACGGTGATGTGTGCGAAATCAATAGAACCACGGATAACTTCTTCGTAAAGCTGGCTTGCGTCGCCAAGCTGGTTAGCCGGGTAGATTTTAATTTCGATACGGCCATTAGTTTCTTTTTCAATGCGGGCTTTAATACGCTCAGCTGATTTTTGAGCCATATGTTCGGTTGGATGCTGGGTAGCAAGCTTGAGAACCATCTTTTCATCTTTCTTAGCTTTAGGTGCTGGCTGGTCGTTTCCGCCGGTACATGCGGTAAGACCAAAAGCAGCTGCAAAGCAAAGCATTAGAGCAGCAATACGTTTCATTACAGTAACTCCTAAAAAAAATTGATTTGACTCTGAGGAATGTTCAGAGCTCCTTCTCACGGGTGCTATAATGCTCAGAGCGTGCCACATAAAGAAAAGTGCATGTTTTTATGTGGTTGTTGAAAGAAGTCTGTGTTTTGTATCGAAAAAATGATCATAAAAGCAGAATAATATGTTCATAAATTTGGGACGGGGGGGATATGATGTTCACAAAAACGGGACAGTTTGTACTTTTATACAAATTGTATAATGCAATATCATGCTATAGTTAGCTTTTTATTTGAGGAGAGTGCTGTGGCGGGACGTGAGATTGCTCTTGTTATACATGGTCGCTTGTTCATAAGAGGTTGGAACTGCATTCCAGTAAAGGCAGGTGGGGTAGGATGCCCACGGGGAGAAAAGGCAGTGAGGGTAGTACCTATTGAAGGAAGAAGCGAAGGAAGTCGTCTGAAAAAAAGATTGTTTGCTTAAACAATCAAAATGTTTCGTAAAAGTGAACATTTCTTGATGGATTCTGCTCACTAATTTGTAGGATGTTGTCGATAAAAGGATTACTTAGAAATATTATGTTCCTTCATAAGAACATAGAGGCGGGTTCGGGACAGGCCGGATAATTTACATGCTTCCTTAATAGAACCGTTGGCCTGACGGATAAGATTTTCCAGATATACTTTTTCAATCTGCGCAACGCAGGTTGTTCTGAAAGTCTTGAATGAAGGGAATTCGCCGCTGAAAAGCGAGGAGATGACATCTGCAGGCACAGGCTTCAGGATGTTTGAGTCGTCCTGATTTGTCAGTAGAAGTTCCTCTTCTTGCGGGCGTAGCATTTTACCTGCGGCGCGTGCGCGGATGTCTACAGGTAGATGTTCCGGATAGAGTATTGGTTCGCCTTTTGCACGCATAATGGTACGTTCAAGGGTTTGTACTAATTCACGAACATTACCCGGCCATTCGTAATGCATAAGCATTGTGACGAGTTCATCCGAGAGCTTTTTGGCAGGAGTGCTATACTTTGAACAAAGTCGTTCTGTGTGAAATTCAGCGAGCGCGGGAACATCTTCCAGTCGATTATGAAGCGGCGGAAGTTCCATGGAGCAGGATTTGAGACGATAATACAAGTCTGTTCGGAATGTTCCTTCCTCACACATCTTTTCAAGATTACGGTTGGTTGCTGCAACCAGACGGAAATTACTTGTCTTTTCAGAAGTTGAACCAATCGGGCGGTATCGTTTTTCTTGCAGAACTCGCAGGAATGCGGATTGTGTAGGGAGGGGGAGTTCCCCCACTTCATCTAAGAAGAGAGTGCCGCCATCAGCTTGTTCGATAACGCCCTTTTGGGATGTTGTTGCACCTGTGAAAGACCCCTTGATGTGTCCGAACAGTTCTCCTTCCACGAGGTTTTCAGGGATAGAGGCGCAATCTAGTACCACAAAAGGCCCGTTGGCGCGGTTGCTGTTTTCATGAACAGTACGGGCAACTACTTCCTTGCCTGTGCCGGTTTCACCCGTAATGAGAACGCTGGCATCGCCGGTGGCTGCAACTGAAAGGTTTTCCAGAACTGGGTGCATAGCAGGGCTGTCACCAATGAGAGCATCCCGTTTGATGACGCGTTGTGACCATTCTTTGTTACGCTCTCTGAATTTTAGTGCGCGTTCCATAGAAAAGGTTATTTGTTTTAGGCTGCTACCTTTTTCAATGTAGTCCCACGCACCATTCTGGATAGCCAACTCTGCACCGTCAGGATCGCCTGCGCCTGTTATGATAATAACATCTGGTTGTTCTTTAGATGCACGGATACGCGGCAAGGCGTTCAGTCCGCTGCCGTCAGGGAGACGAACATCAAGAAAGACAAGGTCAAATGCGTGAGTTTGCAGCAGAACAAGGCCGTCTGTTAAATTACTGGCGGTGTGGTGTTCATACCCACTATCATCAGCAAGTTGTGATATGATGTTAGAAATGTTGGGGTCATCATCAATGATCAAAATACGAAACATCATAGCTCCAGCTTTTTTTCAGACTCTGTGTAGTGCACGCAAGATGTGTAACAGCATATCTACGTAAACTTACCCTATGTAGGCTTTTAGATGGGATATACAATTGTAACAGGAAGACTTTAGTAAACAAGAGTGGCGTGTTAATCAATGGTATTCAAATATAATACGCTATGTAATGTAAATGTACAAAAATTAAAAATTAAAAATTAAATTGTAACACTTGTTGTTATAGATGAATAGGAATTTCAGTATGCAATGTCAGCAAGTTTTATCTAAAATATATTGTTATGCTTAGTGAACGTTTTTCTTCTTTACGGAAGTCTAACCCAGTGTATCTGGTCTTGTTTTTACTGTTGACCTTGTGCGCAACTCTTCCCGTGTATTTGTTCTTTTATGAGAATACACAACTTACGGATCCGTTGTCTGATGCAGAACGGACTTGGCTTGCAAAGCTGGATCGCCCCATTGTGCTGGCGGTTACACCTGATACACGCCCGTTGGAGTTCGTGAATGCTCAGGGCGAATATCAGGGGATGGTCGCAGATTATATGCATCGGATCTCTGATGAGCTAAATATAGAGTTTGAAGTGGTTGAAGCTGCCAATATGCAAGAAGTGTTGCAGTTGGCTAAAGAACGTAAAGTTGATGTCATTGCCGCTTTTGCTGGAAATCCTGCAAACACGGATTTTATGCTGTTTACCAATCCATATCTTGAGCTTTCAACAGCCATTCTTGCGAATAGAAGTGAGAAGGGGCCTCTTACGCTTTCTGACATAAGTGAAAAGAGGATGACGCTGGCGCTCCCTAAAGGATACGATGTACTTTCCTATGTGGAAAAATTTTATCCTAATATTAATATTCAGACTACATATAATTATCTTTCTGCACTGCTGCATGTGTCGTTTAACGAAATTGATGCAACAATCATCTCGCTGCCTCAGGCCAGCTATTTTATCGAAGATAAAGGTATAACGAACCTGCGTGTGGCAGGGTATACAGAGTATCGCTTGTATTACCGGATGGGGGTGCGTTCCGATAATCCAATTCTTGCAGATATTCTACAAAAAGCACTGGATAGCATTACACCGGTTCAACGTGAGCGTATTTTAAAACGTTGGGTTCATTTGCAGCAGGATTTGTTGTCTGAAATTCTTTCCAGCCGTTTTGTCTGGTATATTGTTGTAAGTATTGTGTCATCTATTCTCCTTGCCTTTGCAGGGATCATTTTCTGGAATAGAACACTTCGCTTGCGTGTAAATGAACGAACGAAAGAATTAAAACGGGAATTGCAGGATAGAACACGTTTTTTGGCGGCGCTGAATCAGGCTGAGGATGGTATTTTTATTTTGGATACAGACGGTATTCTGGAGTATGTAAATGCGTCCTTGTTGCACCTTACCCAATATACGGAAGAGGAGATGCTGGGGCAGCATATATCAATATTGCGTGGTAAAAATCACCCTCGGGAATTTTTTGAAGATTTGTGGATAGTGTTGCGTAGCGGCGGGGTGTGGCGTGGTGAAACGGTATATTTAAAGAAAAATGGTGAAGAGGTTGCTACAGAGGTTACGGCAACTCCAGTATTTGATGAATCAGGAAAGCTCATAAATGTTATTGAGCTTATTCGTGATGTAACAGAAAAAAGGAAGATGGAAGAGCAGCTCAAGCAAAGCCAGAAGCTTGAAGAGTTAGGCACCCTTGCCGGAGGGATTGCCCATGACTTTAACAATATTATTGCTGCAATTTCCGGCTATGCAGAGCTTGCGCTACCTTCAACAGAGGAGGGGAGCCGTGCGCATACAAACCTAAAACGTATTCAGCAGGTGGCAGAGCGGGCACGTGCAATGGTGCATCAAATTCTTGTTTTTTCCCGTAGAAGAAAACCGGAGCAGGTGCTTGTGAATGTTTCATTAATGGCAGAAGAGGTGGCACAACTTCTCCGTTCATCATTGCCTTCCACCATTGAAATAAACACAAAATTTGCCGATGGCTGTACTGTTATGGCGGATGCAAGTCAGCTACATCAGGTTGTTATGAACCTTGGGACAAATGCCGGCTATGCTATGCGGACCAACGGTGGCACCTTGAGCATTATAACCGCCGAGGTTCAATTGTCTGTCAAAAAAGCCCGCCTGATGGGAGTGCCTGTCGGACGTTATGTTTCTCTTACTGTAGAAGATTCAGGAGAGGGGATTCCTGCACAGTATCTTGGGCGTATTTTTGATCCGTTTTTTACCACGAAGCCTAAAGGCGAAGGAACTGGCATGGGGCTTTCAATGGTTCATGGAATTATTACCAGTTTGCGTGGTCATATCGCTGTCGAAAGCCGTGAGGGAAAGGGAACCCGTTTTGTAATCCATCTTCCGTATAGTAAGGGTGAGCATATGGGGGAAATGAAAACAATTGTCCCTGTTACTGATGGTGACGGCAGTATTATGCTTGTGGATGATGAACTTGATCTTGTGCATGTTTATGCAGATGCGTTGGAAGATCTTGGGTATGATGTTCGGGCATTCAATAATCCTGTTGAAGCTCTTAAAGCGTTTGAGAAAGAGCCGGAAGCGTTCGATCTGGTTATTACAGATCAAACCATGCCTAAATTAACTGGTGACAAACTGGCGGCACAAATCCATACATTGCGGCCGGATGTTCCTATTGTGCTGTGTTCCGGTTACTCGGACGCAATCGACGCAATAACAGAAGGAGAGAGCGGCGTTCGCAAGGTCTTGCTTAAACCCTTTGAGCTTAGAGATCTGGCCCGGGCTGTTCAGGTGTTGTTACGGCGGTAGCCAATGTAAGAGTGACTTAAAAAAACGTCGCTGACGGCAATCTCTTGTGGTATTAAGTAGAATGAACTGAAAAGTTTGATTCGACAGGAGTAGAGATGCATACCCTTGTTTTTGATGTGTATGGGACGCTGGTTGATACCGCAGGCGTGGTTACATTGCTTGAAGGGAGATTGGGCGAGCGAGCTGGCTGTTTTGCCAAGCAATGGCGAAGTAAGCAGCTGGAATATTCTTTCCGAATGGGATTAATGCGTTGGTATCAGCCCTTTTCGCAGTGCATGAGATACGCTTTTGAGCACACATGTGAAGAGTTTCATGTATCTTTTTCATCTGAAGAAAAAGAAGCCCTTTTTCTTCGTAATCTATCACTCCCAGCGTTTTCCGATGCAGAAAAGGCTATGCCTAAATTTGCACAGACTGATGCAGAATGCTTTGCCTTCAGCAACGGTACTGCGGAGGATGTGGAGACTGTTCTTGTCTATGCAAACTTGCGCGAGTATTTACAGGAGGTTGTGAGCGTAGATACAATAAAAATGTATAAGCCTTCGCGCATTGCCTACATGTATTTACTGGAACGTCTCGCCCAGCATAGCGGAGATGGCGTGGAAGCGGGCACGGCTGGGGGGCTGGAACGTAAACAGCAAAGCGGTTCACCTCAGGGTACTACTCTGAAAATGGCTGGCCACCGGTGTCTTCATTATATTGAGGCAGGGCTGGATGAGGCTGAGCGGCAGCAGCCGTTTGATGCTTTTTCTGTTTCTTCTCCGGATTTGAATCGAGTCTGGCTTATTTCTTCAAATCCCTTCGATGTAATCGGTGCAAAGGTAGCCGGCCTGCATGCTGTGTGGGTTCGCCGTTCGGCTTCCAGTGTGTATGATCCCTGGGGAATTCAACCCACTATAACCGTCGCGAATCTCATAGAGTTGTATGACGCCTTATTGTTCCAGAATGTTATTGCTCTGAAATGAAAAAGCCATGTGAATATACATGGGCTTTTTTTGTTACCGGACGTGAATTACAGGAAAACGAGGTGTTAGCTTAATTCCAGCTCGTTCTCGGATTGCGTCTGCGTGCTGTTGCGCTTCTTTCAGGAGTGAGTTTTCGTCAAACGTCATGATTTTTTTGTCTTTCATTAACCATTGGCCGTCACACATGGTGTGGGTCACGTTTGTTGAATGCATTGAATAGACAAGGCTGGATACTGGGTCGTGTACGGGGACAGAACCGGGCATGAGCGACGGCTTGATAATGGCTAGGTCAGCTTTTTTCCCCACGCTTAATGAGCCTATCTGATCATCCCATAGCAGTGCTCTTGCTCCATTGACCGTTGCCATTTCAAGAATGGTTTCTGCGGGAACCGTGGTTGGATCGAGAGTTCGTCCTTTATGTATAAGCGCGGTCAAATACAGTTCGTCCAGCATATCCATGCGGTTGTTGCAAGGGGCGCCGTCCGTTGCGATGGTGACGCAGATATCTTGCTTGAGCATCTCCGGCACTGGTGCAAAACCTAACACACGCATTGCTGCTCCCGGGTTGTGGGATACTTTTACATCGTATTCAGCAAAAAGCGAGATTTCATGTTCAGTCAACCATACTGTGTGTACTGCCAGCAGGTTAGGGCCGAGAGCCCCTAGTTTTGCGAGATGCTCAACCGTTGTGGCTCCACGAGTTTCGCGGACAAATTCTACTTCTTCCTTAATTTCTGCTACATGCATGTGAATGCCGACATGGAGTTTGTCGGCGAGTGCTTTGGTACGTACTATCAGTTCATCTGAGTTATTGAATATTGTGCGCAGTCCGAACCAGCATCTGATACGGTCATTTTCGGCACCGTTCCAGCGTTTGATAAGGTCAAGCTGGATATCAAGGGCTTGATCTGTAGTTTCTTGTCTGTCTTCAGGGATTCCTTCTCCGCAATCCATAGTGGAGCGGGCAAGGATGCCACGAATACCAGCCTTTGTAACGGCCCGTCCCATAGCATCAACGTGTTGACCGCCCGGTTCAGCGAAGCAGGTAACGCCGGAGCGGATAAGCTCTGCGCAGCAGGCAAGTGCGGAAATCTCCACATCCTCCTCTGTCATCGCTAACTCATACGGCCAGGTGCGTTCGTGCAGCCATGTAAGCAGATTTACGTCATCGCCAAGTCCTCGGCCCAGTTGCTGGCATAGGTGCACGTGCGTATTGATCAGGCCGGGAATGATGATTGAATCCGTGCAGTCAACCATTTCTACGTCCGGTGTAAGGTCGTGCGGAGCCACTGCCCCGATAGCAGTAATTCGGTCGTCAGTAATAAGAATGTCGCCGTTGACGAACATTTCTCGATTTTCGTTCATTGAAAGAATGAGCGCATTGCTCAAGAGTACTTGCGACATGTGTCCTCCGCAAAGAAATCGTTCATAAAGTGTACTGGATGGAACAGGTCTCAACAGACAACTGTACTGGAAATTCAGCAGGGGGAATATGCTCGAGAGTGCTTACTGTCAATTCTGCATGTGCTGAGACAACAAGCGAGACAATTTGATGTACAAAAAAGGATCCATGCTCTTTATTATATACAAGAATGATGCGGTGTGGCGAGGTTTAGAGTAGACGTTATTGAGTGAATATACTACAAATGCCAATTGGTAACTAAGCTGCGGGAAACAGCTGTTACCGATGATGCCGGGCCTTGCATATTGTCCTTACATAAGGTGTATGGTTGCGATATGCTAGGAGGGAACCCGGCGTGTTTTATTGGTTAGCCATTGAATAATGACTTGAGACAGAAGACTGTTTTGTAACACTTGATTTTGTTCGGGTTTTACATATATGTTAAGCATGTTGAAGGGAATGCCTTTGGCGTAATGTTCCAGTGTCATTTTCTTTGTAAGGAGTTAGTAAGGTATGGAACGCGTTCTTAAAGATCGTTACAAGCGCGAGTTTGTTGAGGTTATATGTCCTATATGCCGTAAAACTCAGATTATTGCTTTGCCCGAAGAACCAATGCCTAAATGCGAGAGGTGTAAACGGGAAATGGTCATTAAGGAAGTTTTGACCGAAGGGAAATACTAACTCTTTGTGGTTTATTTTTTTATCTATTATGGGAGAATAGGGATGAAATTTGTAAAAGTACTTATGGTGCTGGCATTGACTTTTATGCTTGCAGCACCTGCTTATGCGGCTGATATTGATATTGCTAAGCAGTCTACCATCAATAAAATTCTTAAAAGCGGCGAACTCCGTGTTGGTTTTGACGCAAGTTACGCTCCTTTTGAGATCACTGATAAAAACGGTCGCTACATCGGTTTTGATATTGACCTCGCTAAAGAACTCGCAAAAGCTATGGGCGTGAAATTTGTGCCGGTTAACACCGACTTTGACGGCATCATTCCTTCTCTGCTTTCTGATAAATTTGATGTTATCATCTCCGGTATGACTCTTACTCAGCAGCGTAACCTGCAGATCGGTTTCTCCGATGCATACTTCCTTATGGGACAGGGCGTTATGGTTTCTAACAAACTTCAGGGTAAAATTGCTCGTTACAAAGAGCTGAACGATCCTAAGTACGTTATTGTTTCCCGTCTTGGTACCACCGGTGAAGAAGCTGTTAAAAAGTACTTGCCAAAAGCAACCTACAAGTCTTTCGAAAAAGAAGTAGACTGCGGTATGGAAGTTATTTCCGGCCGTGCTGATGCTTTTGTTTTTGATATTCCTGCACTTGAGAACATTGCTTCTGTTCAGGGTAAAGGCAAAGTTTTCGTACTTAACGATCCTTTCACCTTCGAGCCTATGGCAATCGGTTACAAACAGGGCGATCCTGATTTTGCTAACTTCCTCAACAACTTTATCTTCCAGTTCAAAAACGACGGTCGTTACCAGCGTCTTTACGACAAATGGTTCCGTTCTGACGCTTGGAAAGCTCAGTTGAAGAAATAGTTTTTTTTGTCTACTAAGGGGTCGGCTTCATGCCGACCCTGTTTATTCCGCTGTCACGCTCACCTGTCTTTCAGGGGCAGCGTCGATAATCTAAGGCATACAAAGCTTCCTTCTGGTTTCATATTACGTTGTGGTATGCATAATGTAATATGGAGCCGGAAGGTTTACTGTTTTTTAGAACTTGTTTGTAACGTGTTGAGATAAGGATACGCAGATGATGAATTACACGGGACTCGACCGTCCTAAGAAGCCGGGGTATTTCCTGTTTTGGAAAGCCATGTTTGTGGCAATTTGCCTGTTTGGTATCGGCTTTATTTACGCTGCTGCAGATTTTGTAGACTACAACTGGCGCTGGGAACAGGTGCCTCAGTATTTCTGGCTTGATAAATCTCTTGATGTTCGCTCTGAAGTTGAAGGTGATTTAACCAAAATTGAAAAGACTGCCACAGGGTACACTCTTGTTATTCAAGATGGTAGTTATGAAGAAATGGTTAAGCTGCCTTCAGATGCTAATATTTTTATGGTCGAAGGGGACTATGTCTACATGGGCGATACTCTTGCAGAGTATCGTGTAAGTAAGCCGGGTATTTTACTCGAAGCAACATATGTAACACTGAAAGTCTCCTTGCTTGCGATTGTCCTCGGCATTGTCGTAGGTATTCTTAGCGGCCTGATGCGAATTTCGGAAAATCCTTGTCTGCGTTGGCTTTCCATCACGTACGTTGAACTTATTCGTGGCTCTCCACTGCTTGTTCAGATTTTTCTTTGGTACTTTGTTGCCGGGTCTCTTATTAACGCCCTGCTTAGTAAGATCGGCCTGAGTGCAATTCCTGCTTTATGGTATGGTGTGTTTGCGCTGGCTATTTTTACCGGTGCATACGTTGCAGAGATTGTTCGTGCAGGTGTACAGTCTGTACATAGAGGGCAGAGTGAAGCCGCGCGAGCCTTGGGCTTAAGCGGTTCACAGGCAATGCGCAAAGTAATTCTTCCTCAGGCATTCCGTCGTATTCTTCCTCCGCTTGCGGGGCAGTTTATCAGTCTTATTAAAGATTCCTCACTGCTTGGCGTAATTGCTGTGCGCGAACTCACTAAAGCTACCCGTGAGGTTATCAGTTCGTCCCTTATGTCATATGAACTGTGGATTGCCTGTACCATTATGTACCTTGTACTTACCTTTGCCCTTTCTGTGGCGGTTCAGTACCTTGAAAGGAGAGCGGTGCGATGATTTGCGCGAAGAATGTTAATAAATATTTTTATATTCCAGAAGAACTGCATGCCCTTAAAGATGTTTCATTGGAAGTGGCTGCAGGTGAAGTACTGGTTATTATCGGGCCTTCCGGTTCCGGTAAGTCAACCTTTCTGCGCTGTTTGAACCGTCTGGAATTTGCCAATAGCGGTTCTATTACCATTGAAGGCACCGAGGTGCTTGATCCTAACTGCGATATCAACGAAGTTCGTGCAGAAGTTGGTATGGTATTTCAGTCCTTCAACCTTTTTCCCCATATGAGCGTGCTCGATAATATTACTATGGCGCAGATGACTGTGCGCAAGCGCTCTAAGAAGGATGCAGAGAAAAAAGGCATGGAACTGCTTGAAAAAGTTGGTCTTGCACATAAATATAATGTGTATCCGGATCAGCTTTCCGGTGGGCAGCAGCAGCGTATTGCTATTGCACGTGCTTTAGCAATGGATCCTAAGGTGCTGTTGTTTGATGAACCTACCTCTGCACTTGATCCGGAGATGGTTGGCGAGGTTCTTGATGTTATGAAGAATCTGGCAAAAGAAGGTATGACAATGGTTGTTGTAACCCACGAAATGGGGTTTGCCCGTGAAGTTGCAGATCGTGTCGTATTTATGGATGGTGGTCAGCTCGTAGAGCAGGGGACACCGGAACACTTCTTCACCAGTCCTGAGCATGACCGTACAAAATTATTCCTGAGTCAGATTTTGTAGTTCTTTCTAGATTGCAGGTGGTTTTATAAAAAAAAGAACGGACTCAGTTTAGTCCGTTCTTTTTTTGTCATTTATATGTACTTCGGCTGTAACGTACAGTGTCTAGCCTTTACTTGATTTTTATTGGTTGTGCGCACAGTTGGGCGAGTGAAGACAATATGGATGTCTAGTTTTTGTTAAAATTATTAGGCTGCTACAACACGGATTATTTTTTACATTTGGGCTTTGTTAGCTTAAAAGTAGTCAAAAGGTGTATTGTTTTTGTTGTCAAATTTCACTAGGATAGCAATCTCATTTCAGACAAAGGCAATATAGTCTTTCTATGGCGTTTAAGTATCACTATTGTTTCTTAAAAACATCATAATAGTAAATAGTTAAATGGAAATACATGGCAGCGAGATGTTCTATCAAGGACGTTGCGTGCTTAATTTGTTGCTATACATCGTTGTATTGTTTTATTCGGGTGAATTTATACAAGATAACTAATCTGCACGATATTGTAGGCGTAACATGAATAGATATTCACTTACAGCATTACGAGGGATTGCTCAGGATAACATCGTTTTCATCGGTCGCTCTGGTGAAGATGTTGATCTGGCAGCGACTATCAATACTTCGCTGGCTCCTGCTTACTTTCCTGTCGGAACTGAATTTTCGATCATTGAAGACGGTTGTGATCAACCGTGCTGCACTGTTATTCAAAACGGATACTTTCCGTCCCATAACGGTATGCACTCTGTCGAAGGTATGTGGGTAAAAATACTCCGTGGACTTGATGCGGGAACGTCTTGCACTGTGACGCCTTCTAAACGGGGGTTAAGTCTTGCATGGGTGACTCTTTCCGATAAGGGTGCTCGAAATCAGCGTGAAGATAAAAGTGGCCCTTTGATTGAAACTTTAGTTCGGGAAAAATACGAACTTGCGTATGCGCGCGGGTATATTATTCCTGATGAAGAGTTACAGTTGCGCCAGTTGCTTGTGAATCTGGCCTTGCTTCAGAAGTTTGATTTGATTTTAACAACAGGTGGTACCGGAGTTGCGCCTCGCGATGTTACTCCGGAAGCAACTGTTAAGGTCATTGATCGTCGCCTTCGTGGCGTAGAGCAAGCGATGATGGCTGCGAGTCTTAAAAAAACGCCTCATGCTGTTGTGTCCCGCGCGATCGCGGGAACTCTTGGAACGTCTCTTATTGTTAATATGCCTGGCAGTACAAAGGCTGTTACAGAAAATTTAGAAGCGGTTCTTCCTGCTTTTGAGCATACCATTGCTAAACTTCAGGGTGACCCTGCTGATTGCGGGAATTAGATAGGAGAATCTGTGGTATTTCAGCACGAGTGTCAGGGGCCGGGGCTTGCTTACACTGAAGATAATAATTTTAAGGTTCGTTTATTTGACCTTGTCAATGCGCTCGCTCGTTCATTGGATATGGTTTCGCACACTCTTGCGGGGCATCATACCAATGTTGGTTTTTTTGCAGCGCGTATAGCTGAGTGCTATGGGTTAAGCAGTTTTGAACGACGCAATGTTGTTTTTGCAGCCATGCTGCATGACATAGGCGCTGTCTCTTTGTATCCTGCGGTGGATTCCCTTTTGTTCGAGGATGATACAATAAAGCATTCAATTGCTGGATCGGTGATTATCAGTTCGTCAAAAAAGTTGCAGGATGTTTCCAAGCTTGTGGAGTACCACCACACTCCGTGGGAAGAATTGCGAGGAGAAAATAAGCGTTATGAAATCAGTAACATCATTAATCTTGCTGATTTTATTGATGTTAATACCCGTAGAGACCGTCCTGCAAGACTCCAGGTTCCTCTTTTAATTGAATTATGCCGTAAGCATTCCGGTAGATTATTTAATCCTGACTATATCGAAGCTTTGCGTGAAGCAGAGTCAAAGCGTGATTATTATCACCGGTTGTACTCTGAACGTACTGAAAAAAAACTCAGACTTTCTACACAATTCGAATCTGATATGCTTGATGCTGAAGGCGTCTTGGATTTTACTGGCTTGTTTGCAAAAGTTATTGATTTTCGTAGCCGGTTTACCGCAACCCATTCACAGGGGGTTGCCATAACATCCAGTGTGTTAGGGCGTTGGCTAGGTTTCAATGAGGTCGAGCAAGCCCTTTTTCAGATTGCAGGGCGCTTGCATGATATCGGAAAGCTTGCCGTACCCACAACTCTTCTGGAAAAAAATGACAAATTAACCTCAAGTGAATTTTCCGCCATTCAGCGTCACGCAGTGTATACAGAGCATATACTTTCCGGTGTACCGGGGCTGGAAGTTATTCGAGACTGGGCATGTCAGCATCACGAGCGTATAGACGGAACAGGCTATCCAAAAGGGATTGCGGGTAAAGAAATTTCTTTGGGTTCTCGAATTCTTCAAGTTGCAGATGTCTTCACTGCTATTACTGAGGATCGTCCGTACCGTAGAGGGATGGATTTTAAGCAGACAACCAAGGTCTTGCGGCAGCTTGGTGATTCAAACAAGCTCGACCCTATTGTTGTTGAAGTGCTTATTGAGCGGTACGATGAAATTAACGATCTGCGTTGTAAGGGACAGACTCTGGCTCTTGAACATTTTTCTAACTATTCAAAAGTGCTGTATAATAAATACGGTATTGTCTCTAAGGATATTTCATGAGTTCGGCTTCAACTCCTCTTGCTAAATTCGGCGCTGTCTGCCGAATGATTAAAATTGAACACTCGGTATTTGCTCTTCCTTTTGCATATCTTGGACAATTTATCGCAGCCGGTGGTTTGCCGCCGCTAAAACCTTTTTTATTGCTGACAGTCGCTATGGTGGCTGTTCGTTCTGTTGCAATGGCCTTCAACAGGGTGATTGATCTGCCTTTTGATGCAAAAAACCCTCGTACGCAGCAGCGTCCCCTCGTAACTGGTGAAATTTCGCCAATGCAGACATGGGCCTTTGTAGCTGTTATGGCCGCAATTTTTGTGATTGCGTGTTTTTTCATAAACGAATTAAGCTTCATGCTTTCGCCTGTCGCATTATTTGTCGCGGCATTTTACAGTTTGCTCAAACGCTTTACATGGCTTTGCCACTTCTGGCTCGGGGCTGTTCTTGCCCTGTCTCCACTTGCTGGTTGGATCAGTGTTGATCCTCAGTTCACAGTGTCTGCCGTACTGTTCGCATGGGGCATATTATTCTGGGTTGCAGGGTTCGATATTATCTATTCCTGTCAGGATGCAGAATATGACCGTACTGTTGGCTTGAATTCAGTTCCAGCCCATTTTGGCCTTACGTCCGCTCTTGTTATTTCATCGTTTTGCCACGTGGTGACTTCTATAATGTTTCTTATGGGAGGCTGGGCTGCAGGACTCGCATGGCCGTATTTTGCGGTGTGGGCCGTTGTTTCCGGTATCCTCTATTGGGAGCACTCTATCATTAGCGCAGATGATATGAGCCGTGTTAACATGGCATTCTTTACCATGAACGGATTTATTTCTGTAATGGTGTTTGCGGGTGCTCTCGCTGGAATTTTTATGTAAGATTTTAGATTGATAGCAATGAAAAAGGGAGAAGCTGTTTCAACAGCTTCTCCCTTTTTTGTCGGAAATGAGGAAAAGTTAGATTGCTTAGCCTGCTGCAAGCAGTTTCCCTTCAATAAAGTCTGTCACGACTGCAACAGGTGCATTTACAGTAATGCCTTTCACAAGAGAAATGTGTTTTTCTTTCAAGGCGTCGCATGCGTCCTGCGGTACGTCTTTAGCCAGAACATATCCAGCATCAAGGCGTTCGAGGAAAGACGCTGCCGTTGTTGCTTCGAATGCCGGAGCGTCAACGGTTTCAGTCGAAAGAATCTTTTTATTTTCCGCATCTGCTACTGCAATGACATACTGTTCTGCCAAGTGCATCGATGGGGACAGGGTGCCTTTGGTAACAGGCAACGCGATTTTGATAGTGCCTTTATGGGGCGGAAGAATAGGATGCAGTTTAGTAGCTGGCTCTGCACCGTTATCAAGCATCAGGATCGGCTTGATTATTTTCTGGATGGCCTGAGCCGTAGGGCTTTCCTGCTGCACAGAAAGGAATGCGTAGCCTTCATCGCCGGAGCGAACGACTTCCGGATCAAGCGGAATATCACCGAGGAAACGAACTCCAACTTCTTTGGCAAGGTCTTTACCGCCACCTTTACCGAAAATATTTTCAACATTGCCGCACTGTGAGCACACAATACCGCTCATGTTTTCTACGATACCGAGAACCTGATTGCCAACGTCACCAACAAAGGTAACGGAGCGGCGTACGTCATCAATAGCCACCCCTTGTGGTGTGGTTACGATAACAGCCTGTGCATCATTACCCAGAAGCTGCATGACGGAGAGTGGTTCGTCACCGGTACCCGGAGGGCAGTCTACAACCATGTAGTCAAGGTCGCCCCAGACAACATCGGAAAGAAGCTGCTTGATGAAGCCCATTTTAACAGGACCACGCCATACAACTGGCTGATAGGAGTTAGGCAGCAGGAAGCCCAGAGACATAACGGAGAGGTTTTTGCTCCATGCTACCGGCTCAATGAAAGACTCTTCGATATGTACTTTGGAATCGCGCATGCTTAACAGACGGGGAACACTTGGGCCGTGTACGTCCACGTCAAGCAGACCGACTTTTTTACCAGCAAGGGAAAGGCCGATAGCAATATTGGTTGCAACGGTACTTTTACCAACGCCACCCTTACCGGACATAACAACAATTTTATGTTTAATACGGCTGATGGTGCGTTTCATCCGTGCTTCGCCAGCATCTAACTCAGTAGGTGCTCCGCCGCAGGAACCGGAAGAACAGTTACCACTGCTGCAGTCTGTACTCATGATGGTCTCCAAACAGTAGAATATGCCGCGTTGTAAAAAACAGTCTGTCCTGTGCGGCGGTTAGTAAGGCAGGCTGTATGAGATCTAAGTATAAAAGTCAGTAGTCACTAACGTGGATGTTGTCCAGAGGACGTTCCGTTTTTTTTGCACGTTGAGTGCTATATCTTTCCACGTAAGCTTATTTGGTTTGAGACTTTTGTGAAAAAAAGCCCCCGAAAATCGGGGGCAAATATACAATAATTATCTGCAATGGGTATTTGTCAGATATTATTTTTGTTTTGCTGCATGCGCGGTGCGCAGCCATTCGTACCATGTATCAAGGCCTTCGCTGGTAGTGCAGGAAGTTTGGAATACAGGCATGTCTTTATTCAGCTGGGTTGCAAACCGTTTTGCGCGTTCAACATCAAACTGAACGTACGGAAGCAGATCGCACTTGTTTAGAATCATTGCTGAAGATTTTTCAAATAAGGCTGGATATTTTTCAGGTTTATCGTCGCCTTCCGGAACGCTGAGCAGAGCGATTTTAAAATCTTCGCCGCAATCAAATTCAACAGGACAAACAAGGTTGCCAACGTTTTCGATGAACAGGATATCAATGTTATCCATGTCAAAATTAGCAAGTGCAGCTGTAATCATGTTGCTGTCAAGGTGGCAGCCGCCGTCAGTATTAATCTGAACAGCTTTTGCTCCAGTTTCTGCAACCCTGCGGGCATCGTTGTCAGTCTGACAGTCACCTTCAATAACAGCCATCTTAAATTCATCTTTAAGATCTGTCAGGGTGCGTTCAAGGATAGAGGTCTTTCCCGCGCCAGGTGAACTGATGAGGTTAAGAACAAGAATGCCGTGTTTAGCAAAAAGTTCTTTTAAATTTACTGCGATTTTATCGTTTGCTTCAAGTATGTTGCGTACTACTGGGATTTCCATAGGGATTACTTACTCCGCTTCAAGATGATCTAAGTAAAGTTCTTTTCCTGTGAGCACTGTGTGGCCGAATAAATTTTCACACGATGGACACGGCATACAAAAAAGATCCGTTCCCTCCGGTGTAAACTCAGTAGAGCATTCACCACAGGTAACAGTGACAGGAATTTCTTTAAGCTCCAGCTCAGCGCCTTCTAAAGGGCTTTGTTGTGTTTGTACTTCAAAAGCAAACGAAAGCGCCTCGGGCACAAGGTTGGTCAGCTTTCCATAACAAACGCGAACCATAAGCAATTTAGAGGCATTATGCTTTGCCATCTCTTCCTTGACGATATCAATAAGACTTGCTGCTATTGCCATTTCATGCATGACCGAAAAGTAAATGAAAACATATTCATCGTCCACAATGTTTTTTAAATACTAGTTTGATGTCCCAACTGCTGTTTTCAAGTTGAAAGCGGTATGATAGGGTTTAGTGACATTATAAGTGCATATATTGGGGGCAATAAATGACTGAAGGTGTTTACCACACGTCTTCCAATCTTTGGATTGGTTCTGGTGCAACGAGACGAAAGAGTATTTCGAAGAGATACTGGTATGCGAGTCCAAGGGCAGATGGAGATTTCGAAGTACAACTTCTTACAAGCAATTTGACTCCTGTCGGTGACAAGCGAATTGTTGAACGAGACGAGTTTGAACAAGAATATGTGTTTGAACCTAACCTGTTAGCACTTGAGTCTCACAGGTTGGATGCAGGCTCAGGTCTGCATGATTCTCAGCAACAGGATGATCAGACCGCAGCTTTACTGGCAAGAATTCCTACTCACAAGGCCTCAAAAACGGGGTTACGTCTGGAAGAAGAAGAGGCAATCGAAAAATTTGATCAAGGTATGACAATGCTTCGTAGCGGGTATTCAAAACAAGGCCGCAGAATCTTACAAGGTGTTCCTGAAAAAGAGGTAACTTGGCAGCCAAAGCATAAACATTTGTTTAATGACTTTGGACGGAAGTTGAGAAAGCAGCAGGAACCGGAAATTGCATTGAAACATTACTTGAAAGCATCCGAGCTTTCTCCTAATGATGATCATTTGTGTTATAACATTGCCCGTGTTTATTATGATTTGCGAAAAATGGCCGATTGTAAAAGGTGGTTGCATCGTGCACTTTTGGAGAATCCGCAGCTTGAGCCTGCCCAAAAGTTTTTGCAGGCAATAAAAAATAGGTAGTATCCATAGTAATCCGAACGCTATTAGGAAGTACGTTGTGTTGCATTTAGAATATAAAGGTGTGTACTCGTCTCTTGAATCTGAGCAAGGGACTGAAGCCTCAGAAGAGGATAAACGCTACTGGCTTGTTTGGTATACTGATAATGACACTGTAATGATTCAAGCATTATCTGCCCGGCGTACCATTGCGGGTAAACAGTATCGTTTGCGAGTAGAAGACTTTATTCATAGGTTTATTAAAGAACCGGACGTGTTGTTGCCGCCGCAAGTACTCGCCCATGCTCATCTTGTGGAGCATGAAGTGCGTTCTTTGCCTGAAGAGCCGTATTCTTTTGTCCTGAAAGATAAAAATGGCACAGATGTTACTCCAGAGCTTATCTCCTCTTCGAAAGCTCTTGATATCGCCCGTGAAGAGGCAGAAGCTTTTGCCCGTGAGCAAAAAAAACCTGAAAATGTTGCCAAGAACCTGAAGGCCAGTTTTGAAGATGCGCTCGCAGCACTGGAAAGTGGTGACAGGCGTAATGCCCTTAAGCTGCTCACAAAGCTAGCTGATTCTAAAGAAGGCGTTTTGCCGGAGCATAAACATGTCTTTGCAGGATTTGGTTCAGACCTGCGTAAACAGAAGTTGCCGGCAGCGGCCTTGCAGCACCAGCTGCGTGTTGTGGAACTTAGTCCGGAAGATGAGCACGCCTTGTTCAATGTTGCTCGCGTGTATTATGATATGGGTGATTATGGGAACACCATACGATACCTGAACCGTGCAATTGCGCTTAATGAAAATTTGAAACCGGCACAGCGTTTTCTTGAGTATGTACGTAATGAAGGACGGGCTGCAAAGTAGATGATGTAACCACTGAGGGGAGGATGCATGAATCGCAATATTTCCATGTTGATTGTATTAGCACTTGTGGTCGGGACTGTTCTTATCGGCTATAATAAATGGATAAGGCGTGAAGCCTATACCATTTCTGAAAATGCATCCTCTCAGGTCTCTGTCAACACCTCCACGCAGGAGAGTCAGGCCCTGCAAGATGTTGTAATAGGAAAAAGCACGTCAGATACGCTCTCTTCGACTGCCCCCAAGGCTGACCACGCAAAAAACTCTGATGTGAAGGCCGGTTCCTCCTCATTGCAAGTACCAGTTGCAGAGCGCACGCAAGAGGATACAGGAAATGACCTTATCCTTGTAACAAAGACTGTAACAGTCGCAGAGGTTCGGCCTCAACCTGATGCGACGACGTCAGTGCAGCCTCCAGCTGCGACTTCCCGGAAAAAAGATACAGTTGCTAAACATGCAGAGCTTCTTGCTCTTGAATCCGTTTCGTACGCAGACGAAAAGCTGACTGTGTCTGCGGTGAATAAATTTACGTACAAAATTTTTGAATTAAAAGAGCCTGATAGGTTTGTTGTGGATATTGTCGGGCATTTCAAAGAGGAGTTACCTGAGCCCAAGGTTGTAGCGGATAATCTTGTTAAGGCCGTTCGCTTGGGGCATCACGAAGATCGGATTCGTATTGTGCTTGATTTGAAAGGTAACATTCCATCTAATTGGTCCGCAACCCAGACTAACGGCACCTTGTCTGTCATGATGAAGTAGCGCGGCACACTGTATTTGGTTATTTTGGCAACACACTCAGAAGAAAATTGTTTCAATAAAAAAGAGCCGGATTATTCCGGCTCTTTTTTTATTGCTGTGTATTGCTGCTATTTTTTAATTTCAAACCCAATACCAGTGATGGCTGTTTCGATGGTCTCCATTGGAACAGTGGTGGTTTCTTTCCATTCAACTTTTCCGGAAAGCAGGTCGACAGCAACGTCGGAAATTCCATCAATTGCCTCAAGGGCTTTGGTAACTGCGTTAACGCAGTGCTGACAGGACATTCCGGTAACAGTAATTGTTGGCATTATGTAATCCTCATACAGCTGTTCAAAAGAATTGTATAAAATTAGTATCAAGCGTAGCATATCGTAACATTTAATGTCGCTCAACTATTCAGAAAATTTTTCTGATGGTGCGTACTGCATGTTGCCGTATCTATGTGAAACAATGAGGTTTGTTATGACTGATAACCATATTGAGTCGATTGATTCAAATACACTCCGAAAAGTCACCATGCCCATAAAAGGTATGACTTGTGCTTCTTGCGCTGCCCGCATTGAGAAGGGGGTCTCAGAAGTAGAGGGAGTAATAAATATTGCTGTAAACTTGGCAACAGATTCTATGCAGGTTGAATTTGATTCTTCGCAGAGTAGTGTTGCTGATATCGTGCGAAAGGTAGCTGACACAGGGTACGAAGCGGTGGCACAGCCTGAGAGCGCTGACGACGGTGAAGAACTGCGTTTTGCCATTTCCGGTATGCATTGTGCTGCATGTTCTGCCCGAATAGAAAAGGTTACATCACAAATGCCGGAATTTGCATCTGTTGAAGTTAATCTCGCAACAGAGACTGCCAGAATTACCCCGGCTGTTGATGTTGATAAAGACACCGCTGTGGCAGCGTTTGTCGAAAAAGTTGCGATGCTGGGGTTTGGTGCAACGTTGAAGGAAGCTGAAGACGGTGCACAGGACGTTACTGCCATGTGGGAAGAACAGCAGGAGTCAATGCGGGAACGTTTGGCCGGAATGAAGGCCAAGCTTATCCCGGAAATTATATTTGCCTTTCTCCTGCTGATTGTTGCTATGTCTGACATGACAGGTCTCAGTCTGCCTGAGTGGTTGGCTCCTCATTCCTCGCCGAGGACTTTTTCTCTTACTCAATTGATTTTGGTTATCCCTATCATGTGGTCAGGGCGCGATTTTTATCTACACGGATTTAAAAATCTCTTCAGGGGGGCTCCTAATATGGACTCCCTCATTGCTGTAGGAACAGGTGCTGCATTTGCCTACAGTCTTTGGGGAACTGTGGAGATTTATCTTGGTATTAATGTAATGACCCGTGTGATGGATTTGTATTTTGAGGCAGCAGGTGTGTTGATTGCTCTTGTTTCTCTGGGTAAGTTTCTCGAAACCCGTTCCCGGTCACATACCTCTGACGCTATTAAAGGGTTGATGGATCTCACACCTGATACTGCTATCCGGATCGTTAATGGAGAACAGCATACAGTGCCTGCCGCAGAGGTCGTAGCAGGTGATATTTTGCTTATTCGACCGGGCGAACGTATTCCGGTTGACGGTAGCATCATTGAGGGCTCTTCAAGCGTAGATGAATCCATGCTTACAGGGGAATCATTGCCTGTTTCAAAAACGGTCGGTGACTCACTTGCCGGTGGTACTGTCAACACACATAGCGTGTTAACCATGAAAGCAGAGCATGTCGGCGCAGATACTGTTCTTTCCCGAATCATTCGTGTTGTGCAGGATGCTCAGGGGTCGAAGGCTCCGATAGCTTCCATGGCTGATACTGTTAGTCTGTACTTTGTACCGATTGTTATGTGTATTGCGTTAGTTTCCGGCATGGCATGGCTTATTGCTGGAGCGTCTTTCCCGTTTGCGCTACGAATTTTTGTAGCCGTTATGGTTATTGCCTGCCCGTGTGCCATGGGGCTTGCTACGCCGACGTCCATTATGGTCGCGACAGGGCGTGGTGCTCAGCTCGGGGTGCTGTTTAAAAACGGCACAGCCTTGGAGCAGACAGGACGTATCCAGACTGTTGTTTTTGATAAGACAGGTACCATTACACATGGCAAGCCGGAGCTTGTCCATGTGGAATCATTGAACGGCATCGAACAGGAAACAGCTTTGGCTTACGCAGCCTCTCTCGAAAGTCTTTCTGAACATCCTTTGGCAACCGCTATTGTGAAAGGAGCCAGAGAGCGTGGCGTGTCACTGCTTGATACGCAGGATGTAACTGCTGAATCCGGAAAGGGCATTTATGGCACTGTAGATGGTAAAACAATACGTATTGGTAATGCCGCCTACGCTGGAGTCGATCAAAATGCAGAGGTGCTGGAGCGGATGAAGATGCAAGCTCTGCAAGGGCGCACCGCTCTTGTTATGTCAGTAGATGATAGACCTGCATTGCTGGTAGCCGTGGCAGATACAATAAAGCCTGAAGCGGCTGTTGTCGTTCGCCGGCTTAAAGAACGTGGTGTTTCTGTTGTCATGCTGACAGGGGACAACAGCGTTACTGCTTCCGCAATGGCAAAACAGGCTGGCATCGATACTGTAATCTCAGAAGTGCATCCGGAAGATAAGAGCGATACAATTCTTGGTCTTCAGAAGAAGGGGCAGCTTGTAGCTATGGTGGGGGACGGTATTAATGATGCTCCGGCCTTGGCAACAGCTGATGTTGGTATCGCCATGGGAACAGGTATTGATGTTGCGGTTGAAGCTGGCGATGTTGTGCTTATGTCGGGTGAATTAACCGGTGTGATCACAGCTATTGAACTGAGCCGCGCAGCAGTGAAGAATATTAAACAGAATCTTGTATGGGCCTTCGGCTACAACACCCTGGGGATTCCTGTTGCAATGGGGCTTTTGTATGCGTTGTTCAACGGCCCGACACTATCACCAATGATTGCAGGCGGCGCGATGGCGTTGAGCTCTGTATCGGTTGTTTCCAACGCACTTCGCTTGCGGTGGTTTAAGCCTCAGGACTAGCTTAAAAAAATAGTAATAAAAAAGGCGACATTATTTGAATGCCGCCTTTTTTTACGCTTAGTACTGCCTGATGTATTCTGAAATATTGTCGGCTGAGCAGGTTTTGCTCACCCAGAAGGCTGCAGCCCAGACCATGAGCGCTGTTGCATCAGTGTTGTTAAGTTTATTGATTTTTGCCCCAAGCGTTTCTCTGCTGATTCCGTATATATCATGCAATTGCTTGGAGTTGCAGGCGTCTTCTACACGCAGTCGTAAGTACTCTTTGCTGGAATTATCCGGCTGTATTCGCAGGTTTTTGTGCGCAGCGATAATAAGCGCGAGTTCACTGCCCGAAAAACTACGCTTAATGGTCGTAATAGCACGAAAAAAAGTGTCTACAACCCAGGGCAGAATGAACTCAGCTCCGGCACTTTTTGTGCGGAAGTAGTCTTTCAGCCATTTTTCCTGTTCGCTTGTGATACGAGCGGCTACTTGCGGCATACAGAAGAACCTCCAATGTGTCTCGGGGGTATGTCTGCGGAATGTACCGTGTCCGAAATAAAAGTATCAGTATATAAATATGATAGCTTGAGAAATATTGCAATGATGTATCATCACCTGCTACTTGATATTTATAGCACCTTTCAGCGTGATATCTTCTGGTAAGAACAGGATGTTACCTGTCCTATTGTCAAGAGTGACGTCACCGAGAAGTGATACAGAAGGGTTAAAGACAATATCACCGGTGATGCCAAGTTTGCTGCACGAGGCAAGGGACGGAACACCTTTTTTAAATTTTTCATAGATATTGTCGAATTTGCTGTAATATCTAGGATCAAGGTTTACCTGAAGATTTTGCGTGATATTGGCCTCATTTAGTTTAAGCGTGCCGGAGTGATCAATAAGGTAGTAGTCTGACATAACTTTGAGAAGGTCGTCTGTACGTTTTACAGGTATAAACCTGTCACGTGAAGTGATGATGGCTTGCGCGTTGGTAAAGTGGGAAATGGCTGCGCCCATGGCACTTTCAACTTGATAGACCGGAGTTGAAGACGCGTCGTGCGGATTTACTGTTTTGGGATTCAAAATAAGAGGAAGCTTTGGAAGTCCATTCTTTTTTAGATTGTTTTTTAATTCGACAAGGTTGATCCAGATGTTATTTGTATTGAAGAGGCTGTGTTTTCTAATATCTTGAAAATGTTCAAGATCACATTCTGGACATTGGCTGACTTCGCGTAGAATAAGACGTCCGCTATTATGTTTTGCGAGATGCCCACCTTTACTGTCATTTTCTGTACGCTCTGTAACTTCCATAAGAAATGGAATATTTTTTTCTGCCATGTATCCTAACATGCGCATATCCAGCGTGGCACCGAGGTTGTCGATGTTGGAGACGAGGGCATACTTGCGCCCTTGCCGGATGAGTGTGTCCAATACGCCGGATAGGAAAAGTGATGCGTAGAGGTCGCCGTGTCCCGGAGGATTCCATTCGTGTTCAGGATTATCAGGGTATTCAGCAGGAGTTAGCGTATCACGTCGTATTTTAGGAAATTTATGCTGGATAAAGCATAGCGGTAACTGGGATAAGCCATTCATATGACGTAGCTCACTGAGCGTGTCTGAATGGGTATTGTAGCTGTTCATAAGCACAAGAGGGAGTGAACCTCCGTACTGTTCCTGCCACGAGACTGCCTGTTTTACTGTAATATCAAGAAAAGAAAGATCGTCTTTTACAGGCAGCAGAGATTTGGCAAACTGCATTCCCATACTCGTACCCAATCCGCCGTTTAATTTG
Source organism: Halodesulfovibrio aestuarii DSM 17919 = ATCC 29578 (assembly GCF_000384815.1). Taxonomy (NCBI): domain Bacteria; kingdom Pseudomonadati; phylum Thermodesulfobacteriota; class Desulfovibrionia; order Desulfovibrionales; family Desulfovibrionaceae; genus Halodesulfovibrio; species Halodesulfovibrio aestuarii. The sequence goes on along the minus strand of NZ_ARQF01000015.1, from coordinate 54,900 downwards.
ATGGCAACAGCTTCTTTGGCAATAGCTTCTCCTGCTTGTTCGTATTTATCCAGTTCACTGATATGGTTAAGCTGGGATTGCTTAACCGGAGATATGTGCATTTCTGCGATATGGCCCGTCGCCAGTTCAGACACATCAGATAAATAGCTCGTGAACAGTTCTATAACTTTTGCGGGAATTCCTTCGCGGCGCATTTTTTTTGCGTATGCAGTAAAGGGAGAGTCGGAACCGTATTCTTGGCGCGGTGCACTTGAACATTGTTGGTTACGAATAGAGGTTTGTGAAGATGTGTTGTGAGAACCGGATGTAGGCATAGTGACTCCCTTTTCACAAAATTAATTATTCAGCTACGGAACAGTGATATGGATTTACGGACGAAATTACCCACTACCATACTGGGGAGAAGCTGGAAGTATAATTTTTGAAAAAAGGAAGTTCCCTGAAGGCAGAAGATGAATAAAAAAGCCTGCGGTGAGTGGCAACACCGCAGGCTTTCTGCTTAAATGATATTATGCAGACAACCACCTTTGGCTGCCATACTATCAACGGCTCGGGTGACGTCCGGGTCTTCTTCAAGTGCCGGAGCATGAAAAGACTTGAGGCGGGCATCGATAATAACAGGACCTGTGCAGCCCCAGTGCTTGCAATGGGTGAATGCACCAGCACCGTACATATCTGTTGCAGGGTCTGAACGGGTAAATGTTACCCAGAGGAAGTTATCCCAGTTGGCTGCGGTGAAATCTGCATCATCTGCGACAACAACAAGCGGGAGTGAGTCAAGCTTACCGACATTTTTCAGGTGTTCTGCAAGGCGGAACATGGCGTTGTCATGTTCATCACGCGCAGCGGTGTGTTTTGGGCCTTTGACGACCACCACTCCTGGCATGAACATCTTTGCATCACTGAAATTGTCCGGCAGAGAGAAGTTGGATGGAATACTTGAACCAAGAGTGCGTTTAATAGGACCGCATGCCGTCCAGATGAGCTTGGAACCTTGGTTCAGGCTGATGCCAGTGTAGTCGAGCGTATCAATTGTGGTGCGGGTGATGAAATGGAAGTCACGCGCAAAGTCAGTACGCTCAAGCATATGGGTAAAGAATTCTTTGTAGTTATGGGTAGTAAGTGCCTGATTGTCTTCTTTTGCTGCAAGGATTGCATACTTGGAAAGTGATGTCTGCGTGTTGCCGAGCAGGGATAGACCGCAGGTGATGAGTTCCTGCGGCTGACGCTCTTCTGCATATGGAACATAACGTTCGCTGCCGATAGCAAGCAGAAGCGGGTGTACGCCTGCCGGATCAACTGCATGTACTTCATGTACACCGTTGAAAACAGTTGGAACGAGTTCTGCTGTGAGGTCATGAATAAACTCGCCGAAAACGGTGTCCTCCTGTGGAGGTCGCCCTACAGTGGTGAACGGCCAGACAGCATCATTTCGGTGGTATACGTTGTCTACACGCATGAGCGGGAAGTCATGAGCAAGGCTGTAGTAGCCTAAATGGTCCCCGAACGGGCCTTCAGGCTTTTGTTCGTTAGGGTAGACTGTGCCGCTGATGCAGAAATCTGCTTCTGCAAGGATAGGAAGCTGACCTTTGCGGGTAATCATCGGCATACGGAATCCACCGAGTGCTCCGGCAAAAATAAGTTCTGCAATCCCTTCAGGGAGCGGCATAATAGCCGCCATTGTCATAGCTGGGGGACCGCCTACAAAGACGTTTACTTTTAGCGGTTCGTTGCGGCGGAGCGCTTCTGCATGGTGATAGCCGATACCACGGTGAATCTGATAGTGCAGACCAATTTCTTTATCTTTTTCAAACGGGGCACCGGTAAGCTGTACGCGGTACATACCGATGTTTGAATGCATAAAACCCGGCTTGTCCGGACTTTCTGTGTAGACCTGCGGCAGGGTTACATAGCCGCCACCATCCATTGGCCATGAGTGCAGTTGTGGCAGCTGGCTCACTGTGGTTGTATTATCAAGCACAGGGCCTGTTTTTACCTTCTTAGGCATAGTGGAGTATCCGGCGCGTGGAACTCCGGCATAACGCCATGGATGCTTGAAGAAATCAAAAGGATCAACCTTCAGCTTGAAAATGCCTTCCAGTGCACGCAATGTGTCGCGGAAAATCCAACGTGTTCGTTCCATCGTCCCGAAAATGTTGCACACCATTGGGAATTTGGTGCCTTTTACGTTGGTGAACATAATTGCTGGCGCTTTTGCACGAAAAGCGCGGCGCTGGATTTCAGCTACTTGCAGGTGCGGGTCAACTTCTTCATGGATGCGAATGAGTTGCCCGCTTTTTTCCAGATCAGCAATAAGCTGCTGTGTGTTTCTGTATCGCAAGAGAACTTCCTTTTATATCAAGCTGGGGTGAGAAAATATTACTGGCGCGTCAAAACATGTGTGCAGAGTGCAGGCTTGCTATTCTGCCAAGAAAACACGCTGTCCGTTATATGTATGCCGGCATGTGATTAGTGTACTATGCATGGGGAATTTGCGGAATAATAGAGTAAAGCCTTCCGGCTCGCAAGAAACTTGAGTGAAGATGTATGGAATGAGGGTGCAATAGATGGGAGTCGTGGTTTTCATAGAAAAACCCCTCTTTATCACACCGATAAAGAGGGGCTTGCGCTCAATCAGGAAAGAGTTGCTACTATAGAGACTCTTTCTACAAGTAGCCGGAAAACAAACCGGCTGATGATATGTATACTAATCTACTTTGTAGTACGCAGAAGCTGCTGCACCACAAATTGGACATTTTTCTTCAGTTGGACCCTCGTGAGTGTGACCACAAACAGAGCAGTTGTAGTAATCTACTTCTACTGGATTTTCGATGTTCTCAAGGGCTTTAGTGTAGAGACCGGCATGTACTGCTTCTGCTTTATTAGCAAAACCGAAGTAACGTGCTGCAACTTTTTCGCCTTCAGCTTCAGCGTCTTTGATCATTGCAGGGTACATGCTTTCAAACTCGTGTGTTTCGCCAGCGATTGCATCTTTAAGGTTTGCAACAGTATCACCGATTTTACCGGCGTTGCGAAGGTGTGCATGAGCATGAATTGTTTCTGCATCAGCAGCAGCACGGAAAAGTTTAGCAACCTGAGTGTATCCTTCTTTTTCAGCTTTTTTAGCGTAAGCAAGGTATTTACGGTTAGCCTGAGATTCACCAGCAAAAGCAGCCATAAGATTTTCAAGAGTCTTGGACATTATTCACTCCACAAGTGTGTTAGTTGTTTTCAAGGAATTCCTTAACAGGAATGATTACTATTTATATTTTCAGTTTGACTTTGTAAAGTAAAAAAATAATTTTTTTCCAAAAAAAATATTTCAAGTAGTGCAGAATATAACAATATATTCTATACTGGCTATGGTTTATTTCCAGTATTTCCTAACGTTGTTTTGTATAAGTTTCGAAGCAATGAACAAAAAAAGCCCACAAAAACTGTGAGCTTATATTTTTTTGTAGGACTGTTTCGTTTTACGAATTGATATCTATAGAATCTTCGTCCACTGGTGGCTGTGCCGCCATCTGTGTTTCAGTCATATTATCGTCTGACATCGGAGGGGGGGCATAATCGTCCTGTCCGGGAAGCGGGGCAGGTGGCGGCATATCTTCCGGTGGCACTCCATCGTATTCTGCAACCTGTTGTGTTGATGCATATGGGCGCGGCGAATTCACGAATTCCAGTTTAACTTGTCCAAGCTCAATTTTAAGAAAGGCTGAGTATTTTTTACCGGCTTTGGAAACCAGTTCGAGAGGTTCTGTGGTGCGTCCCTTGGACAGCAGTTCGTCAACAATTGTTTTATCGATCGTGCGTCCGAACATACTTTTCCAGATAACAAACAGACAGCCGCCATCATCACGTTTCCAGTTGGAACAGGCGTATCGTTTGTCCAAATCAACCACCTCACCACCGCATAACGGGCATGTTCCGTCCGGTTCCCGTTCTCCGACTTCTTTGGCTTTCATTGCCAGCAGAATCGGCGCCACGCTTTTATCTTTAATGTTGTGGATGCTGCCTGCAACAAGATGACGGATGGAATGCATGAATTCCGGGTAGGTGGCGGTGCCGCCTTCAATATCTTTAAGCTTCTTTTCCCATTGTCCTGTCATTTCAGGAGAAACGATGTCAGGAAGCATGGCGGAGATTACTTCAATAATTTCCTGACCGGAGTTCGTGGCCTGAAGTTTTTTTCCATTGCGTTCTATGTACTTTCGCGAGAGTAGCGTTTCAATAACCTGTGCACGCGTTGCCGGAGTACCAAGGCCACGTTCTTTCATGGCGAGACGGAGCTCTTCGTCTTCTACAAATTTACCGGCTGTCTCCATAGCGCTCAGGAGTGACGCGTCTGTAAAGTGTGCCGGAGCTTTTGTCTGGCGTTTTACTGTGTCGATGGCGTCAGTGTTTACGGTTGCTCCCTTGCGGAGTGACGGTAGCGGGTTGTCCTGCGCAGCTCGCCACGGTTCGACCACGAGCCAGCCTTTGTCCTTGAATATTTTCCCTTTGGCGACGAACAAATGTTCACCCACAAGCACACGGACGGTGGATGACTGGTATACTGCTTCCTGACTGAAGGCTGCGATGAAGCGGCGGCAGATCATTTCATAAATTTTTTGTTCATCACCGGATAGCTGAAGAATGTTTGCCTTGCGAGCTGTAGGGATGATAGCGTGGTGATCGGTAACTTTCTTATCATTCACACATGGAAACTTTTTACCGTCTTTAATTCTATTCACAGCAGGAACTGTTTCTTCTTTATAGAGAGGGTAGATAGCGCGGAAATACGTGAGAATTTCTGCGAACAGTTCTTTAGTTAAATGGCGTGAATCTGTACGAGGGTAGGTAATAAGTTTTTTCTGTTCGTACAATGCCTGAGCAATGGCAAGGGTATCCTTTGCTGAAAGTCCGAAGCGGGTGTTCGCTTCACGCTGGAGTGTGGTCAGGTCAAACGGCAAAGGTGGTTTCGTGCTGCCTTTACGGCTGATAACGCCTTCAACTTTGCCTTCTTTATCCTTGCACTCTTCTACAACTTTCAGAGCCCGTGATTCAAAGTTAATGCGTGTTTCTTTTTCATCCTCGGGAAGATGATAGGTCGCAGAGAAGCAATCAGCAGGTGTCTCTTGTTGCGTGTTTGATTCAGCGCCTGCTTCAATGGGCGCACTGGATTTTTCTGGACGGCAGAAGGTCGCTTCAACTGTCCAGTAATCTTTAGGCTCAAAGTGTTCGATTTCGTTGCGGCGGTCTGCAAGGAGCTTTAGTACAGGGGTCTGCACACGTCCTACAGAAATAAGGCGGTTCGCTTTTACTGTGAAGATGCGGGAAAAGTTCATACCGATCAGCCAGTCAGCTTCGGCTCTGGCAAATGCGGCAAGGCCCAAATTACGTTTTTTGGAATCAGGCATGAGCTTGTTCAAGCTTTTTTTTAGCCCCTCTTCAGTCATGTCGTTCGCCCACAGGCGCTTCACAGGCTTGTCGCAGCCTGCCATGAGGTAAATGCGGCGGAAGATAAGTTCGCCTTCACGCCCGGCATCTGTTGCGTTGACAATGTCAGAGACGTTCTGATCGTTCAGTAAACGGTTGAGAACTGCGTATTGTCGTTGTCCTTCTTTAAGGACGGCAAGTTTGAATTTGGGGGGAATTATGGGCAGTTGCTCTATGTTCCAGCGTCCCTGCCATGCTTCATGCTGTTCCTCTGGTTCAGCAATGCCTACGAGGTGCCCAACAGCCCAGCTGACTATATGGGTGGCACCTTCTAAATATCCTTCCTTGCGGTTGGTGGCGTTCACATGCGGGGCAATTTCACGGGCAACCGAGGGCTTTTCTGCAATAATAAGTGTCTTTGGCATTATCCGACACAGGTAGGACGAACTGGGCTTTGCGTCAATGAGCTATTTTTTACCACGCAGCTTTTGGAAAATGTCTGAAATTTTGTGTGACAGGGTTACGTTTACCCAACGCCGTTCAACTTCTTCACGGAAATGGGTGCCGAGGTGTTTCTCAATACGGTAAAGCACACCGGATTTCCCACGTGATGTGAAAAAAGAATCACTGTATCCTTCAAGATCTAAAACACAAAACTCGTTATCTTTGTAGAGAAAATTTTCGTAATGAAAGTCAAAAAAAACAATTCCGGAATTAAGGATAGTGGCTACAAGTTCAATAAGGCGTGGTTCAATGGTTGGATCCTTAGTCTCTTGCAGATATTCTTTAAGCGTTGGAGCTTCAACTTCTTGAGTTATAATCTTGTATTTTTCGGCAGTGATAACTGGAGGTGTTTTTAATCCAAGAGCGTTTAATCTGTTAGCAATATGAGCAAAATTTAAGCCAGGATATTGACGCAGACCAAACCAATATTTCAGTTTTAGTTCTAATTTAGGAGTAAAACATTTAGTATACTGCTTTTTTTCTTCATCGTAATAAACAGCACGTTTATGATTTTTTCTGAGACATATCATTGCAATCCCTTTTTCACTGATTTTCTGAGCACATAGCGCGGTGTTCATTGCAATTGTAAATTGATAAATTAGTAAGCAAGGAACGTTTAGTCTATTTGCAAAAGGAATGCAAAATAAAATTTTTTTCTCTATGATATACGCTGTTTAGCTTGATTAATTTCCAGACACATCTCTCAGTGCTTGTAAAAAACGTGAGCGTAATGTGTCACTCATGAGGCTTTTTTTGACGGGAGAGAGTTTGAGGAACCCTCCTAGCACGAAGCGCATGAAGTTATCTGCTTTACTGTTGGGATTATCGAAAAGGAGATTCTGTAAGGTGCCTCGTTCCAGAGATTGTAGAATCGCCCGTTCAAATGTGTCTTCAGGATGGATTACACGCTTGGATGTTTTTTCCAGAACGAGTGCTTTGGGTTTGCATTGTAGCGCACATACACCGCATCCCAGACAACGGTCTGTATCAATTACTGCAAGCTTTTTAGGACGCTTATCTTTGATGACAGCACCGAAGCGTTCCTGCATGGAAATGGCATCAACAGGACAGGCCTTGGCGCACAGGCCGCACCCGATGCAGTCTTCCTCGCTGCATGTGGCAACAAAGGAGGATGATACAAGAATGTTGGTGTATCCGGTTTTTTTGATTCCGTTCATAAGGGTACAGCAGCAGCCGCAACAGTGGCAAATAAATCCTACATCCTGCTTTACGTTATCCGCTGTGAGGGTGAATCCCATGTCTTTTGAGCGGGCAAGTATGTCGAACATTTCATCTTTACTGGAACGTCTGGCAAGGTTGTTTCGAATAAGAAATTCTGCCCCGCTCCCGATGGTAGTGCAGGTGTCCAGTGGAACATTGCATTTTTGTTCGCCAAGGTGGTGTTTTTCGTGCCGGCAGGAACACAGGCCCACAGCAAAAGATGATTGAGCGTCGATAAGGGCTGCAGCACGTTCGTAATCAAGCACTTCTACATGCGGATCCGCAATAATAGTTTCTTCGTACGGCAGTGCACGCATGACGGAAATTTTTTGACCATCAGCAAAGTTAGCATCCAGAAATTCTTTTTTCCCGAACATATACGCTTGAAACAGTTCTGCCCATTTTTTCTGCGGCAGATTGGTTCCGGTACGCATCATGGTGAATTCAAAAAAACCAACAACAAAAGGGCTGACCATATATTCGTATTGGTCACCATTCCATATGTCGCAAACAAGCCCCTTTTTGCATAGACCATCAAGCATGTAGCGTAGTTTGGTCTCGTTGAGCTTGGTCATTGTTGCAATGCGTTCCAGCGTTGCCGGCCTGTATGGCATTGCAACAATAAGCTCCGCTTCAGCAGGAGTGTATAGATAGGTCACCATTTCTTTCAGGGCATCATTCCAAGGCATACGCACCATAGATCCGTCGAGCTTTTCTCCGAGTTCTTTGTATATGTCTTTAGCAATGATGTGTCCCATGATGGTGTCCTTGTAATCTTAACGTGGTTTGTTTGTATTATGGTTGTCCGTAAAACCAGTGATTCTACGGATACAGTGTCCTGAATTAACAAGAAACATATATGTAGGTTGTTCAGCCATCACTTCAGTTTCTTGCAGCACAGAGTATTGCCCCGGCAAAGGACTCTTCCCGTGTGGAGCTCGAGAAAATCCTCTGGATTGGAGCAGAGCTTCCTGCTCCAATATTGTGGTTACTTCAGAAGAGGCTTTGCTCATTTCAAGTAATTACGCTTCTTCTCGTATGGCCTCAAGACCTTCCCCAACCATCGTCGGTATGAACTCCTGAATCTCATAGGAAGCAAGTTTTTCTTTGTAGAATGGGTCAAGCTGAAGTGCTGCATCCAGTTCTTCCCGGGAGTCAAATCGAGCCAGAATTACTCCACCTGTGCGAGGAACTTTTCTGCCGGAAGCGACAAAATGCCCTAATGCATATTGGTTCTTAAGGTACGCAATATGTGCTTCAAGGTGTGCGTTGATTTGATCCAATTCACATGTGTAAGTGAGAGATACAATGAACATATTGGCATCCTTTGTAGTTTATTATGAGATATTGTTTTGTTGTGGGTGAGCCTTTACTAGGTGTACTTTTTGAGCATTTTATGAAGTTGTATTTTGAAGTCAAGCGTTCTGCAAAAAAAACTTTTAAAACAGTATGTTATTGTTTGAAGAGATGAATGTTGTAATGTTGTTAAGTGGTTGCAATTCTCTTTTTGTACTCAAGAAAAATAGGTTGTGTTTTTATGATGTGTTAAAAACTGCATGTAATTACAAAGTAGTAGTTCTCTTTAAAACTTTATATTCCTAAATCTACATTATTTTTCAATGCATATACTTTCTAGAAAAGTCTGTTTTATGCCACTTTAAGACAGTTAGATAAGATGATTCATATAACAGGTGGACAGTATGTTAAAGAAATCTTGTTTCTTGTTAGTTGGTTGTGCAATGTTGTTGTTCGTTGGGTGCGGAAGTGACAATTCTGCTACAAACACCGAATCTCCCGATACGCAACAAGAAATGCAAAAAGATACAACTTCCGGCACCGTCGAAAAAGGTCAGACAGAAGATAAAGATGCTGATGTGGAAAAAGTTATGCCTGAGGAAAAAGTTGATGAAGATAAAACTCGGGAAGAGATGATGCCGGAAGGGACAGATACCAACGATACGAACCAAGATTCTGTGAAAAAAGATGATGAATGCACCGAAAAAGGTGATGAAAATATGGATAAGACAACGCCTGAGATGCACAATCCATATGAACAGAAAACTTCTAATGAAGATCCTTCTGTAACGGTGTGTTAAATACGTAGGTTGTCATGGAACAGGGAATAGAGTCTCTCTGGTTCCTGTTCTTCATGGCGCATTCTTCCTCAGTCGAGTGTAAGTGAGGAGTGTTCATGAGACAGCACGCGCTTGTTTTTGTTTTTTTGATAGTTTTTTTAGCAGGGTGCAGTCTTTTTCACTCAGAGATTACACCGGACACACTTGTGGGGCAGACTGTACTTGTCTCACTGGAGTCGGGGGCATTTCCTGATTCTACTATTAAGATGCAGTTTATTTCATCTAAAGAGCTTGCGTGGAGATTCACAGGGAATATCGGCACCTCAACTGGTTTGACTGGGTATTTAATTTCTCAGGTTAATCCTAAAACCATTATTGTGACATGGCGCAGCAAGTCTGACCACGTGAGTTATGTTGTTACTATGGATTTTGGTTCCGAGCGATGTTTTATGGTTCGGGTCGATCACGGTAAGAATTTACTATCGGAAGGTGTAGTTGCATTTGAGTAGGTCAGGGTTGGTAATGGATAAGTACATAGCGGGTGTAGTTATGCGTAAAATTCCTATTCTACTTTTTTTCTTTTTATCAATTGTGCAAGGCACCGCTTTTGGCATGGCTCAACAGGTAGATATTCGACCTGAGGATTTGGTCGGTAAGACGCTCATTGAGACATGGAGGCGCGGTAGCATTGTTGGAGCTTCATACCGAACTGATATTTTAACGTCTAAAACCATGCTTTGGTCTTCGTTAACAGGACGTACTAAAGGCAATGTTGAAGAGGTTGAGTACGCCTGCATCAAGGTGGGGTGTGAAATATTACAAATGTCATGGCGTGAAAAAACAACAGGTTCTCGAGCCATTATCACCTATAATTTTAAAACAATGAAAATGTATGGTGTGATTGTGGAGGAGGATCGTGATTATTTGTTGAAGGGTTCTTTTACTATTGAGCGGACTAGAGACGTAAAGAAAGACAGAAAGGACCTACCGAAGTTGTTCAAGGGCAAAACAAGGGATGAATAATAGGTGAGGTGGGCTATGAAGAGGCTGCTGATAGCGATAGTATTGACGATGGTTTGTGTAACAACAAGCTATGCAGAAGAGGATACTGCCATAACCGCTCAGGAAAATAACACGGTAACAATGGGGGATTTGGTGGGGAAAACAATTCTCTACACATGGCGGACTGGACCTTTCAAGGGGGCGTCTCATATATTACTCATTGTCGATCCGAATACCATGAGGCTTTCAATTGAGTCTGGTATGAAAATGACAGATCCGAAAACCATAAGGTTTGATGTAGTACAAGTTTCTGATCAAGTTGTTTACATAACATGGCGAAGTGAAGAGTATGCACAGACTGTTGTTATGACATTTAATTTTAAAACGAACATGATCTATGAAGTCGCTGTAACTGAAAAAGCAAATTATCTCTCCCAAGGACCATTTATTTTAAAAAATTAGCACGGTTCAAGGAGACTTCTAGCTTTGTCATCCGCGATGGCTACTGGTGCAACGTTTTTTATCGTATTGCGGTTATTCTGTACGAACTTTCCATAAATGTACGGCTCTTTCGTTACTGTAACTGCAACGTAGTGTTTTCTGTTCAAGTAGAAATACAAACAAAAGCCCTCATATGAGGGCTTTTGTTTGTATTTCTTAAGACTAATTGCGTGTGAATCAATATTGCAAGATTGTTGTAACGAGTTTTCTTTAATGAACTAAATCGAAATGCAAGCTTCCCGCAGGAGAAGCGCAGCTATTAAGTTGCCAGTAAGCCGTCTGCGATCTGCGCAAAACCTGCACCACCGCGTTTTTCTGTAATCCATGACGGCTTGTGTTCGATGGTATCTTCAAATTCAAGCACATTTGCTACACCTACTGAGTTCGGGAAGTAGCTGAACATAGGGGCGTCGTTTGGTGAGTCGCCTGCGTAGACGACTTTTTCGCGGACAGCTTCGAGTTCAACGTTAAATTCTTCTTTAAGAATGCGGGCAGACATAGCAAGCTTGTCATATTGTCCGAACCATGCATTTACATGAATGGAACTAATTTTTGCAGTTGTACCGGCGCTGGTGCAGATTTCTTTAATTTTATGTACAGCTTCGATGGAGAGAGCTGGCACATCTTCGCAGAAGTCAATTGCGATGTCTGTCTCGCGGTACGCCTGATCTGCAGAAATGGCACAGCCGGGAACTTTTTCAACAACAAGTTCCCCAAGCTCTGCTAGTTTGATTTTGTGCTGCGCACGGAGTTCGTCTGCAGTTGCATAACGACGGATCATTTTTTTTGATTTGTCATCGTAACGGAAGTAAAATGCACCGTTTTCGCCCACCACGCCATCGACAGGCCACATGCGTGCAATTTGGTCGCACCAGCCTGCAGGACGTCCGGTAATAGGGATGACAATAAAGCCATTTTCACGCAATTGCTCAAGAGCAGTGTATGCCTCTGCGCGCAGGCGGCCTTCATCTGTGAGGGTGTCATCAATATCAGTAAGAATGTAGCGGATGTGCTGTTTGACATCTGCGGGCATAGTAGAAAAAGGCTTCATAAAAAATGCGTTCCCCGGATTGGTCTCAGAGTTAACAATGAGACAACTTCTTAAAAAAAGAGGGCAAATAATTTTGCCCTCTTCCTGTTTGTAGTCTGTAACTGCATGATGCACTTACTACACAGTGTCGTTGTACTAGATGATGCTTTGGCGAATCTTGGTAACAACTACTTCTGCAACAATGACGATGGTGAAAATGCACAGCAGAATGAGTGCAACCTGCTGCCAGCGGAAGAGGTTAAGTGCGGTATCAAGTGCAACACCGATACCACCAGCACCTACAAGACCGATAACAGAGGATTCACGAACGTTAATGTCCCAACGGAAGAGTGCCAGTCCCCAGAATGCTGGGGCAACCTGCGGCCAGTAACCTTTAAGGAGGATACTGACTGTTGGAGCACCGGCAGCGCGAAGCGCTTCAATAGGGCCGTGATCTACTTCTTCCAGTGCTTCTGCAAGTAATTTGCCACAGAAACCGATGGAACGGAAGCCGATAGCAAAGGTACCTGCCAGTGCGCCTGGGCCAAAGATTGCTACGAATAGGATAGCCCAAACAAGTGAGTTAACAGTACGGGAAGAAACAAGAATAAACTTACCAAACCAGTTAAGAATTGGGGATCTGGTAATATTATTTGCAGAAAGCAATGCGACCGGCACTGCTAAAAACAGCGCGAGGACAGTGCCAAGAGATGCAATGTTCAGTGTTTCGATGAGTGCTTGGTGAATATTTTCCTGAGTGTATGACGCAAAGTCAATTGGCCACATGCGTGTAAATAAATCATGCAGCTGGTACGGCGCGTCGTAGAGGAATTCTGGAATGATCTCTACGGTACTCAGAGAAAATACTAACAGGGAAACTGCACCAAGATACACCGCAAAACGGGCAAGGCGCTGCCTGGGGGTGAATCGTTCCCATGTCATATTATTAGTCATTGAAAATCGCCTTTATCTTTACGGAAAGAAGTTCGCTAAGCATGATAAGCGCAATAATTGAAATAAGAATCGCAGCGAGGAAGTCATAGTCAAAGCGTTGGAATGCAGCAAACAGAGTACCACCAATACCACCGGCACCAACAATACCAACCATGGTAGAGTTACGCAGGTTTGCGTCAAACTGGTACGTGGCAAAACCGATAAATCGGTTGAAAACCTGCGGGAGTACTGCAAAAACAAGTACACTCATGAATGGTGCACCAGCAGCTTTCATAGCTTCGACAGGCTTCAGAGAAATCTCTTCAATTGCCTCGGCAAAAAGTTTGCCGATAAAGCCGATTGAAAGGAATATCAATGTAAGAATACCTGCAAGCGGACCAAAGCCTACGGCTTTAACGAAAAGGATCGCAAAGATAACCGGGTGGAAGGAGCGGCATACTGCAATAATAGTACGAGCAGGCCAAGTCACCCAGTCCGGCATGAGATTTCGTGCAGCACACATGCCGATAGGCAGAGAAAAACCAATGCCGAAAGCGGAGGCAATAACTGCAATCTCGATGGTTTCAATCAAGTTTTCTACAAGCAGGTTCCAACGCTCAAAGTTTGGCGGAATCATCTCGCCAAGGAATTTGGCACCGTTCCCCAGACCTTCAATGAAGCGTACCCACGTAAAATCAAGTGCATTCAAAGCATAGAAAACGTAACAGGCAAGAATAATCCAGCCCAGTCGTGCTATAATGCTTGCTTTGAATGGTGATTTTCTTTGTGCATCCGTGGTCATGAGAGCCAATCCTCACCGCCGTAAATTTGAGATAAGTGGCTGTCTTTGAGTTCAGACGGGTGGCCGTCAAAGATGATTTTACCTTTGCTCATACCGATAATGCGATCGCAGAATCGTTTTGCAAGGTTTACATCATGGATGTTGATCAACACTGGGATGTGCTCGGTAGAAGAAACCATTTTGAGCAATTCCATGATCTCAACAGACGTTTTCGGATCCAGTGAGCTTGTTGGTTCATCCGCCATGATAACGTCAGGACTCTGCATCATTGCACGGGCGATACCAACGCGCTGACGCTGTCCACCGGATAGGCTGTCCGCACGCTGTGTTGCGAATTCACCAAGACCTACATGGTCGATAAGTTTAAATGCGCGGTTGATATCAGCCTGATCAAATTTTCGAAGCCATGCACGCCAGACAGGAATGTATCCAAGGCGGCCACAGAGTACGTTTTCGATGACGGTTAACCGTTCAACGAGGTTGTATTCCTGAAAAACCATGCCGATGCGGCGACGTGCTAAACGAAGATCTTTACCGGAGTAGGTAGTGATGTCGTGGCCGGCTACAGTGATAGAACCTTTGGTTGGTTCGATAAGGCGGTTGATACAGCGCAGAAGGGTGGACTTACCGGTTCCGGATGGTCCGATAATGCCAACAGTTTCTTCGCCAGAAACTTCAAAAGAAAGACCTTTAAGTACAGGTTTTCCTTTGACGTATTCCTTTTCCAAATTCTCGATCAAAAGGGAACGGGTTTCCCCGTTCCCTTTAATGGTATTTTCAACAGACACGTATGACTCTTATTTCTTTTTAGCTTTTTTGGCAGCTTCTTTTTCAGCCATTTTCTTCAGGCCAACAGCGTTGTAACTGGTGCCGGTGGCTTCAGCGATATCGCGAATAACTTTCCAGTCAGCCTTGTAGGTGATTGGGTAGAAGCGATCAGCGCCATGGAATGACTTCTGCATGGATTTAGGGAAGCGGTAGGTGCTGAATGCACCGATAATTTTTTGAGCAAGCGGGGCACAAAGCTGGCTGGAGTAACCGAAAGAAGAGGTAGGGAATTTAGGGCTGCGGTATACGATGCGAAGAGCATCTGCTTTAACGCGGCCAGCGGCTACCATACGGTCATATACGTCAGAAGCAACAGGTGCTGCATCGTAGTCACCATGTACTACACCAAGAACAGACTGGTCATGTTTGCCGGAGTAAACAACTGTGTAGTCTTTGTCTGGAGTAATGCCTTCTTTAGGGAAGAGGGCACGTGGAGCAAGGTTACCGGAGTTAGAAGAAGCAGATGTGTGTGCTACTTTTTTACCTTTGAGGTCAGCTAATGATTGAATCGGGCTGTCTTTTTTTACAACAACAATAAGGTTGTACCCCTGAAAGCCTTCCGGGTAGCCCTTAACAGCCATTGGTACGTAACCTGCGAGGTTAACAGCAAAGCCGGTAGGGCCGGTAGAGAAGCCGGCAATGTGAAGTTTGCCGGAACGCATAGCTTCAACTTCTGCAGCATTAGACTGGACGGTGTAGTAAATTACACGCTTGCCAGTTGCTTCTTTGAGGTATTCCTGAAAATCCGCAAAAGCGTCTCGGTATACAGCAGGGTCTTCTACAGGAGTGTAGGTGAACACCAGTGTGCTAGGGTCTTTACATTCGCTAGCAGGTGCGAGGTCTGCAACGAGGTCATTATCCTCATCACAGTAGTTTGTATCCAGACCACCACGGTTGGTGCAGTCTGCTGCGAGAGCAGGAACAGACGCTAACAGAAATGCCATGGCAACAAGCAACATAATTCTTTTCATGTGGTTCTCCAGCATAAAGTAAGCAATTCACACATCCTAATTACGGTGTGTGCTCCATCGTTAAACGAAAAAACTCGAACGACCTATTCTCTGCATCTCATAGAGTATGTAACCGGTTAAGACAATAGGAGCGGAAAAATTTTTTCAAATTGACGAAAAACAATATGTCAAAAAGATGTTGCAAAAACAACAAAAAGATTAATTATTGTAGAGTGCTATTCTATTTTTGTTGTATTGGACGGCAGTCTGAAAAAATGAGAAAAAGTTATGTGAATGGTGTTCACTATGGTTTTATTGGCTTTTTGATGTTTTGCACCGAATAGTATTTCGTCGATTGTTTTGTACTATCAATGGCAATGTGTTCTGCATGATTGTGGCGTAGCAAAAGTATGTCGAAAAAAACATTGAATAAGTCTGAACTTTTGAGAAGAATGCGTATATGGTAGCATCATTTGAAGTGGTTTTTGTGCTGCGTTCGAGCACTGTATAGATAATCAGGAGAGTTTATGCGATATATTTCAGCTTTTTTTGTTTTTGCGTTGCTGTTTTTCCCTGCGGTTGCTCAGTGTTCTGAGGAAGCACCTAAGCAGATTATTTTAAATGAAACCGGCAAATCTAAAGTTATGCCCACCTCTGGTTCTCTTTCGTTTTCTCAGGTGATTATTGTGTTGTTAAAACAGGACAAGGGTAATCCCCTGACGGCACAGGAAGCAAAGGACAAGCTTGCAGAGCAGGTGCAAAAATTAACTGATACTGTTAAGAAAAATTTGCAGGGATCGAAATCATTTACCAAAGATTTTGATGCGAACGTATCTTTTTCTCCATATTACAAACGAATAGACTCTAATAATTCTCTTGTAGGGTATCAGGTGCGCGCAAGCTATTCCATAACAGTACTGGATTTGAAAAAAGCTCAGGATGTAACATTGGCTATTTTGAAAAGTGGTGTGGAAGATGTTTCGCCGCTTTACGGGCAAGTTGATGAGGCTTCCCGACGCCTATGTGAGAAAGAAGCTTTGAAGGAAGCCGTGGAACGCGGCAAAGAGCGCGCTGATGTAATGGCAATGCTGATGGACAGCAAGCTTGGCGGTATTAGCCGCGCAGTCATTAATTCTGAGGGTGCTCCGCGTATGTATATGGAGAAGGCTGCTATGGCATCTGATTCTAATATGTATGAGCTGCAGGCGTCTACTTGCAGAGTTCGAGTAGAGCTTGTTTTTTCAGTACAATAGGCAGAAAATAGTATTCAGGTAGCCTTAAATGAACTTGTTATTCCGGTAGTCGTAGTCAACATGCCCAAAAAATACTGAAAGATGCAGGGCGTTCAATCATGCATCTTGATGGAGAAACTTGGGTTTGGGAACAGGTCGGATTACCTGAACGTACATAGATACCTAAAAAAGCGCGGTCTAATCAGCCCGCGCTTTTTTCTCACCCAGTTTTCGCACAGTCTTGCAGCTTAAGGCGCGAAATGATGAAGCTATCGATAATCATCTGTGCAAGATAGAAAATTAGGATTGGAAATATCGATGTCGGATGTGCAGGGGCGTATGTCACACTCCATAGTGCAACTGAGAGTGACATTGGTTTTTCAGATGTGATGAAAATAAATGAGCGGTTATCCTCCTTGCTGAGGTGTAAGATATAACGTCCGACAAGAACCGCTATGACGAGCATGAGCAGGTGGAGTGACGCACTCGGGAAGAGAGTATGCACGATGTCGCTAAAGCTAAGCTCGTCGAGGATAGATGCTTCGCGAGAACAGGATATATAGACAAGAGCAGATAAACATAGGATCGGCAGATAATGGGAGATTCTTTTTGTTTGCTCAGGAAGTCTAGGGAAGAATTTACGGAGGAGTTGCCCGACAGATACCGGAAGAAAAACGTAACCGATAACTTTAGCCAGGACGGTGGAGGCGCTGATGTGCTCTGTACCACCGACCCATATATAGATGTTAAAGGGAATGCTGAATATCCCTACAAGACATAGCCCCGTAAGAAGCACTACTGCGGTGACACGGTTACCATTTGCACTCATAGTCATTGCCATGGCTGCTTCCAGTGAGTTCGGAAAGCAGCAGATAAGGATGAATCCCAGAGCGAAATCGTTTGCAAGCGAAAATATGCGGGTAAATTCATACGCTAGGGCAGGATATGCAAAAACGGCAATAATAGTTCCTGCCACCATGATTTTGAAGTGTTTCTTAATGTTAATAGCTTGGGAAAAATCCATATTTAACCCTTGCGCAATAAAAATGATAGCAACCAGCAAGGTGGTGAAATGAAATGCGTGCAGTATTTCTTGAGAAAGAGGAAGGTGTACGCCCAGCACAATAGCGATGAGTACCCCAAGGAGTAATAGTTTTTTGTTACCCAGCTCTAATATTTTTTGAAATTTCATTAAGATTTTTCTCCAGATAGCTGGTATTGCCTTTCATATGTCACAATACACTATTTTTAATGTAGTAAATATGATGTGTTGACAGTGATCCTCTGGCTTTACTCTGTAAAAAATTGAACTTGTCACAAAGAAATGTGCTATCTAGGGGAAGGATATAGGAAAAAAGCCAGTGAGTGAACGGCTGTCTCTTGTTATTTCTGTTGTTAAAAAAAGCTTCTCAGTTAAGAGAAGCTTTTTTTATGGGGAATACCTTGGGTGAGTAATGTGTAGACGGGCATAATATACAGGCCGTATCGGCGTTGTTTTCGTATTATATGGGAAGCCTTTTTACAGAGGAGGAGTTTTCATGAGTGCTCAAAGCAGCGTTTGTCGATTGACCGTCGGAGGCAGTATGGAGTCTGTACTTGCACAGGCTCGATTACGTATTCTTATAGTCGGGTGCGGCATGGCTGGGGGAACGTTGGCTGCGTTGTTGCATCAGCACGGAGAGAAACCCGTGGTAGTAGAGCGTGGTGGAAAAAACGGGGCAAGCGGTTATGCTCTTGGACTCTACCCTGTGGGGGAACGGGTACTGCATGGACTTGGCATGCACCGCAGGTTTCAGCAGATAAGCAGGGGGATGGAACGGTATGTTGTGCACAATAGCGCCGGAAAGGTATTGAAAGAGTTTCCGCTCACTAATTTTATAGATAAGTATGGTGAGATCCGTGGAGTGGATCGAGGGATGCTGCTCACACTATTGCGAAGCCATATCCCACAAGAAAATATATTCTACAATACAACAGTCGAACGGATACAGAATAATCCTCACGGTGCTGTCGTGACTTTTTCTGATGGGTCAGCACAGGCATTTGATCTTGTTGTCGGTGCTGACGGTATTTATTCAGAAATCCGGGAGATGATCCTTTCTCAACGCGAATATGCCTATAGGTCTACAGGTTGGGGAGGATGGGGAGTATGGCGTTCGTTGGAAGATTTTGATGCAGTTACTTACAGAGAGCTGTGGGCAGATGGCTGGTTTATGGGAATATATCCCGTATACAATAAACTGGCTGTTTTTATGGGTGGTAATAAGAAAAAATTATCGAAATTTACAGCAGCAGAGTTTGCAGCGTCGCTTCGTGAGAAAGTGGCTACGGGTATTTTACATTCTGCTTTGCAGTCGCTGGAAGGGCTGGAGAGTGCATTTTTTTGGAATATAGAGGATTGCCGCGCAACACGGTGGTTTTCTAAGAGAGTTGTTTTATTAGGTGATGCAGCGACCGCATTTCTTCCCATTGCAGGAATAGGCGCGTCTATGGCGATGGATTCTGCTTCGGTTCTTTCAGACGAACTGTCTCGAACGGATATTGATTATATGCCGGTCGCGTTGGAAAAGTATGTTAAGCGCCAGAAGAAAAGGGTTGAAACTGTTCAGGACAACTCTCGCTTCCTTGCTAAAATCATGTTCCGGAATTCGTTGTTTACCTCGGTTACGCGTAATTCTTTAGTAAAAATGTACTCACTTCAGGGATTGTTAAAAGATATAATTAAAATAATGCATTAAAGTTAAGTTATAATAAAGAAGGGGTTAAGTTGCTATGTTGAGTTATTACAGCATGTTAGTGTGTTTTTCTTATAATATTATTTAGTTACCGGTCGATAGAAGAAAGGCAACATGTTGTGTTGCTCGTTGCGCTGGGGAGTGGGCAATATTTTCGTGCCGGTACTATGTGAATAGAAAATTAGTTTGTTAAAAGCCCACTCATGTAAGGTTCGAATCGTTGAACAAACGTCTGATCAGGTTCGTACTATTGCAACCGCTGCGGAAGAACAGTCTGCGGCTTCTGAACAGATTAGTCAGAATACAGAAGAAGTGAACAGAATTGCTGGTGAAACTGCTGAATCTATGAATCAGTCAGCGTTGGCCATGAGCGAGCTTGCTCGACTTTCCGGTGAATTGTCAAAGGTGATTGAAGGATTGAAAAATATCAAGACGCATTCTTTTGTAAATTAAAAAACGCCTGACGCGAATATGATATGCCCCCCATTTGGGTGGATAGGTAGGAAGTTCCTTTAGAGTGCTGTACCTTTCCTCTTGATGGGGGGCTTCTTTGACTTGAGATACTTTTTTATGAGGAATGCTTTTGGTGAACAAGGCAGATTAAGGGGTTGTTAAAAAAATAGACACATAATAGATCTGTGTTACGCACCATTTATTACGTTATTGTACTTTTATGTTAATGTATTACAAAAACATTTATTTATTTTTCCCTGTAATGTTCTCTACAGATTAGCCGATAGGAAAATGTCAATATGTTATGTTGCGGCTGTATTGGATAACGGACTGTGCATAAAAAAAATAGTATTTGATACGTGCACGGGGGATAGTCTGTATTGATATGCTGCTCGTCCTGTTTGAAATAGTATTGGTATTGCTGTTTTTGTAGCAGGTTGTCTTGAGTGTTGCGACAGGCACAACTGGAGAGCAGTGGAGATTATTTCCTCTATGAATCTGCGTTTGACATTAAAGAGCACATACTGGGGGCAGTAGTGTTCTATATGTTAGAGGAGAGATGGGTTATGTTTGAGCGTATGAAGTTTCGGAACAAGATTATTCTTTGTCTATGCATTGCTATGTGTATTGTTTTTGGGGTGTATTCTTTTCAACTTTCTGGTGAAGCACGGGAAATGTCTGTAAAGCAGGCAAAGGAACAAGCCAGGCTTGTAGGTGGTAAATACGGTAATGAGGTGAAGCTGAAAATTGAGCAAGCCCTTACTGTATCTCAGACATTAATTGACGTGGTTAAGGCCATGCGGGCAAAGCCTGAGATAATAGATCGTGATATCGTTGATGCAATGATGAAAGAGGCTATTCGTAAGAATAACGCTTTTTACGGTATTCAGGCTGTATTTGAGCCAAACGAACTTGATGGGCATGATGCAGAGTATGCGGGACAGCGTGCATGGTGGGGAAAAGATGGTCGCTATGGACCATATTTCTGGAAAGCTGACGGAACATTTAAAGCTGAGGATTTAACTAAGCACAGTCCGGAAACAACCAGAAGTTGGTATAAAGACCCAAGGGATACGCATGCTAGTGTGCTGACTGAGCCGTACTATTCAGAAGTTGTAAAGGGCAGCATGGCGACAGTTAGTGTGCCGTTGTTTGATAAGCAGAAATTTATTGGAATTGTCGGTATTGACTTTTCGCTGACTTCCTTTGACGAAATGGTTCAACAGATCAAACCGATGGGCACAGGACGCGCCGCGATTATGTCTACAGAAGGATATCTTGTTGCGCATCCTGATCCGGATCTTGTTGGTAAAAATATTACAGAAGGATTTTCTCCTGAGAATAAAGAAAAAGTACGTAACGCTGTAAAGAATGGAGAATTTCTTCAGTTTACCGCAGAATCTCCGTTGGATGGTAAGGAGAATATGTATGTTTTTCAACCTATTACGATCTCAGGGACTGACACTCCTTGGAGCATCCTTGTTATTCTTCCGACAGAGACAATACTGAAGGATGCTAATGCTTTTCTTAGTTTTAGTCTGATATTCTCAGTTGTCGCAATTTTACTTATTTCGATAGTGATTTTGGGTATTGTCACATACCTTACTAGACCATTTGCGACGCTGATTAGCGTGACTGAAAATGTTGCGGCGGGGAATTACGAGGACTTGCCCGAGGATAGTCGTTTCTCCAGTGAATTTTTGACATTGTATCTTGCTATGAAAGATATGGTGAACAAGCTGGTGCATAATATGCGCATGGCTGATGACAAAACCAAAGAAGCCGAACAGAAAAGCCGTGAGGCGGAAATAGCTTTGGAACAAGCGGAAGAAGCCCGTGCTGAGGCAGAGGTAGCTAAACGTGAGGGCATGCTTCAGGCTGCATCCCAGCTTGAAGGTATTGTAATGCAGATTACCTCAGCATCTGACGAACTGGCAGCGCAGGTGGATGAAGCAAGCCGAGGTGCGGATATTCAGCGTGAACGTACAACGGAAGCTGCCACGGCCATGGAACAGATGAATGCTACTGTTCTTGAAGTTGCCCAAAATGCGGGCAAAGCATCTGAAAGTGCTGACGAAGCCCGCACCAATGCGGAGGCTGGCGGCGAAATTGTTGATGGTGTTGTAAAATCAATTCAGATGGTTAACGAAGAAGCTCTCAGGCTTGAATCTGGTTTAGGACACTTGGGTGTTCAGGCGGAAGGCATCGGTAACATTATGAGCGTTATCTCTGATATTGCAGATCAGACTAACCTGCTTGCTCTTAACGCAGCTATCGAAGCAGCTCGTGCCGGTGAAGCCGGACGAGGATTTGCTGTCGTAGCAGACGAAGTCCGTAAGCTTGCTGAAAAAACTATGCAGGCAACTTCAGAAGTTGAGCGTGCAGTGTCTGCAATTCAGCAGGGCACCCGTGAAAATATTGTCGGTATGCAGGAAACGGTTAAAACAGTAGGCGCAAGTACAGAGCTTGCGGAAAAAGCCGGTGAAGCTCTTGATACCATTGTTCGAATCGTTGAAGAAACGTCTGATCAGGTTCGCACTATTGCAACCGCTGCGGAAGAACAGTCTGCGGCTTCTGAACAGATTAGTCAGAACACAGAAGAAGTGAACAGAATTGCTGGTGAGACCGCAGAATCTATGAGTCAGTCAGCGTTGGCCATGAGCGAACTTGCCCGACTTTCCGGTGAACTGTCACAGGTAATTGAAGGGTTGAAAAACATCTAGTTCCACTATCTTGTAAACTAAAAGCGCCTGACACATTCGCGTCAGGCGCTTTTTTTTGATATTTAATGGGAGCAAGGATGCCCTGTAAGTTTTTTGTAATCGTTATGAAGGCGTATGTTTTGTGAATACAAGTGTCATGGCTTGTGTAAAGCAACGTTTGCGAACGAGTAATAATACCAGAATAGCTGCAAGAGCCGTTGAACCGACAAGCATAAGCATGACGACAATCTGGTAGCGCACTGCTTCCTGCGGGTTTGCACCAGCGAGAATTTGACCGGTCATCATACCGGGAATGGAAACCAGACCGACACTCATCAAAGAGTTGATCGCCGGAATCATACCGGCACGAAGCGAAGTTCGAAATATTTCCTCAGTCGCTTCTTTGTAATTCGCGCCGTGGCACAGATACATTTCAACCTGTTCCCGTTTTGAGCGTAGTTCAGAAAAGAAGCGCTCCAAAGTAAGAGATAGCGCATTCATGGAGTTACCCGCGATCATTCCACCAATAGGAATGAAATATTGTGGGCTCCACCAAGGATCTGTTCCTATAATGACCTTTGTAACGGTAATAGTAATAAGGAAGTAGCTGAGCATTACGGCAAAGGTTGTCGGTGCAAAATAGGCTACTTGTTTTTCTTTTACGCGGCTGTGCACAATATGCACTGAGATAAGTGTCATAGTGGCATATACGGCTAGCACAAGGAATGCGTTGTTCAGGCCGAAAAGGATGTTCAGCAAGTATCCCATAGCCAATAGCTGAGCAAAGGTGCGGATGACTCCGACAAACAAATCACGTTCAAGCTTTAAATGATAGTAGAGCGATGCTGCTGCGGAAAAGCTGACAAGCCCGAGAGCAATCATAAGTTGTGTCCATGAAATGGAGATAAATTCTGTCATGTAAGTACACTCACAGTGCCATCTGCAACGGAAAGGTGCATATGCGGGCAGGTTGGGTGATAGCTGGTGTGGTTTACCATCACAACGGATGTACCTTGTTGCACCAGTTCTTCTGCTGCATACTCAACGCACTCTCTGCTTTCACGATCAAGAGAACTTGTAGGCTCATCAAAGCAGATTATATCTGGGGTGGTAAGTACAGCGCGAATGAAGCACACGCGTTGCTGTTGCCCCATAGACAATGTTTCAGCAGGCGTCTCCAGAGATATATTTCCTAACGCCAGCCGCTGTAGCCAGTGGATAAGTATTTTCTCTTCCGGCTGCGTACAGTTTTTTCTGCTGTGCAGGGCAAAAGGAAACAGCAGGTTTTGACGTACGGAACCGGGAATAAGGATCGGCTGTTGTTGCACGAATCCTATATGGGTACGTAACCTTGGAGGATAGAATGTAGTAATCGGAGTGCCGTGTAGAAGTATTTCTCCTTTGCTGGCTTCCTCAAGACGAACAATGAGCCGCAGGAGTGTTGATTTCCCAGAGCCTGAGGAGCCTGAGATAAGAACGAATTGTCCCTCAGGAATACTGAACGAAACATTATGCAGGCCAATACCACCGGGCCATGTGAAGCTGACATTTTTAAATTCTAATACCGGCGTACGATTGTTGTGCGTGCGGGTTTGTGTTTCAGGTAATGGAGAGTGCATCAATATCTCGAGGGGCTTTGGGTTAGTTGGGATACGGGAATACATAATCCAGTATCGAGTTGCGTTACTTGGTCGGATACCCGAGGTGATAGCGGTTATTTAGTTAATCCGACATATATGTTTCATCATGTCAAGCTGGTGAACCGAGGGTGACTATTTAATACAGCTTGTCACTTTGCTATATTTTGCAAAGTTATTTTTTCTTAGAACATAGTTGGATAAAAGGCCTCTTGTAGAGGTGTATTGGCAAGAAAAATAACCATGACTAATAGAAGACATATCATGTATTGACGTGTCAAATGTTGCAGCTAGTTCTTTTTGTTCGCGTGATCATTGAAGTAAAAAGACCTCGCATGAGAAAATTGCATGCGAGGTCTTTTGTTGTGTGGAGGCTATATTACCCATTTACTTTGTGGTCGATAATGCAGACACCATGACGCTGAATTGTTTCAAAGATATTGTACCCCCTATAGAGCGGAGCACTCTGCCATCTTTCAATGGGCTGCGAGCTTACAAGGTGTGCAGTCTCCGGAATAGAATTATGTCTTTTGTGGGCATTACAAAAATACACTTTGAACGAATTGTCAGCATCTTTGAAACAGTTAACAAGCATGGCTGACTCCTAAGGAGTTTAGGTTATAAAAAACAGGTATTATAAAAATATACGGCGCTGGCGTGAAAAGACCAATTAGAATTTTGGAACTTGTTTCCTCTGGAATGGTGCTTTCTGTGTGATTCCGTGAGGGTAATGCGTAGGTCGAGGAGCCATAATGTTGTGGAGGGGGCTTGGGAGCTTGAAAATCTCATCATAACGCCCTTGCTGCGTGGCAGTAATAGTAATGTATGTGCCGCATATTTTTGAGCGAAAAGGAGGTACCGTTGGCTGCGGAGTCAGTGGTGAGTATCTTTTTTTGTATGCTTATTTCTCCCAAAATAGCGCCTCGGAATTGGAAAGATTACTCGCCGTAATAATGGGTATGTATTCGTCAGTTTTTTTTACGATTGTAAAAAGACCTGACGTTTTTTTTATGTAATCAAAAAAAGAATATTCGTAATATGCTGTATTAAAAGAATAAAGTTGTGGTACACCTTTTGCTTTTATCCCATTGAGTAGCGTGAACATAATCCCTGTAATGACTTTATATAGCGTGGATACAGCAGATGATTGCATTAAAACGGTTATCAAAAATATTCGTGACAAACTTTGTCCCAAAAGAGGAAGCCGGATTACGGCGGTACAATGTTTTGCGGTTCAAAATGATTGGTCTGTTCGGAATGGTTGCGCTTGTTCCATTATGCCTTATGGCATTGATCAATTTTCATATTTATAAGTCATCATTGGATAAAGAGCAGCGTTTGTCCATGCTGAGCCTGGTGAATAAAACAAAATATTCTTTTGAATTGTATTTAAATGAACGGCTGTCTGCTGTGAGCTTTATTGCAGCAACACATGATTTTGAAGAGCTTTCAGACTCTCAGAACCTTCGGAAAATATTTCATACGGCAAAAGGGGAATTTGAAGGGCTTGTGGATTTGGGACTGATCAATTCGGAAGGAAAGCAAGTAGCGTATGCCGGTCCCTATAATCTTTTGGGGAATGATTACTCGGAGCACGACTGGTTCAATGAAACAAGAGTGCGCGGGACATACATAAGCAGTGTTTTTTTGGGCTATCGCAAACTTCCGCATATAGCTATCGCGGTTGAAAGCGTAACTGCAGGCGGAGAGCCGTGGATTCTGCGTGCGACTATCGCAACAGAGCCGTTTTCAAAACTTATTTCATTTATGGATCTTGCTCCCGGTGTAGATGCCTTTCTGCTTAATAAAAATAGAGTGTTGCAGACAGAATCCCGATTGTTCGGCTCGGTTCTGAGTTCTGTTCCATTCGAATTACCTCATGCAGAGTATCGGGGGGGCAATGCCCTCGTGACGGTAAATAAGGAAAAATATTCTGCGGCGTACGTGAATTTTGTACAGCCAGAATTTATCTTAATGGCGGTGCGCCCTGCCTTACAGGCTACGGGGGCATGGTTCTCTTTGCGAACCGACTTGCTGGTTGTTCTTATCGGCGGTGCAGTCTTAATCACCATCGTAGCCTTCGGGCTGACAAATGTACTGATTCGGCAATTGATGTTTGCGGATGAGTGCCGCGAAAATATTCTGAGGGATATTGAGCATACGCAGAAACTATCGTCAATTGGGCGACTTGCTGCGGGGGTAGCACATGAAATTAACAACCCGCTTGCGGTCATAAAAGAAAAATCAGGACTGATGTCTGATATATTAGCGCGATCGCCTGTGACGGATGCAACCAGCGTGCTTGAACGGCAGATTAGCGGGATTACTTCCTCTGTTGAACGATGCAGCGCTATTACACATAGGTTGCTTGGCTTTGCCCGTAAGGTTGAAGCCAAAAATGAATGGTTGAATGTGAACGAGATTGTGAGTGAGGTTCTTGAATTTTTAGAAAAAGAGATCACAAAACGTTCAATATCCATAAATCTGATGCTGGAAGAAACACTCTCTGAAATTGAATCCGACAAGGGGCAGTTGCAGCAAGTATTTCTTAATATTGTTAGCAATTCCTTGGAAGCAGTTAAGGAAGGCGGCGTAATATATATTGAAAGTAAGACCGTAGAAAACGGGGTCGAAATTGTTATCGGCGATGATGGCTGCGGTATGAGTGAAGATACTATGCGTCGTATTTTTGAACCATTTTTTACTACAAAGAGAAATGCCGGAAACGGGCTGGGATTAGCTATTTCGTACGGTATTATCCAAAAGTTGGGTGGTGATATTTCAGTGACCAGTCATCTCGGTACCGGCAGTGTTTTCACAATAACATTGCCGTTATCAGCTGAGCCGGTAAGGGCATAAATTTACGGTTAAAAAATGGCTTTTGCTGATACTGCCCATGTCTGCGGTGTATGTGTCAGTAACAGTAGTGCATTAAGGAGGTCGTCATGCAGAATGTTATTATGTTTCTTGAAGATTCGTTTACAGCAGCTACATTTGCAGAAGCAGGTTTTCATTCCATAGCACGGGATATTGCAAAACTACCAAGCCCTGCAGAAGGGTGGTTCGAAGAACAGATGGTGGCCGTAGCAATGGCAGAGGGCAACGTGGCTTTGCGTGTTGGTAGTGAAGGCGCAAATGTTGTTTTCGATGCGATGGATAACTACTTTGTTCCAATGACGTTTGCAGAAGCTGGACATCTGGATGTTGCACAGCAGCTTATGGGTAAAGAGTCTCCGCAAGTTCAACAGCAGTACGAGTTTATGTCCTTTATGGAAACAGTGGGACTTAGACAGGATCAAATACGCTATGGTCTAGTAACCATTTAACGTGGAGTTGAGGTTGAGATGCGCGAAATAAAACTATTACTGGTGGATGATGAACAGGACTTTGTAGAAACTCTTGCAGAGCGTTTACGTCTGCGCGATTTTGGCTCTACCGTTGCGTTTAATGGTGAAACAGCGTTGTCGATTGTTGAAGAAGGAGTGCCGGATGTCATGCTGCTCGACATTATGATGCCGGGCATTAACGGACTGGAGGTGCTCGAAAGAGTCAAAGAAAATTATCCGAACGTACAGGTCATTATAGTAACAGGGCATGGTGGTGAAAAAGAAAAAACACAGGCGATGCAATTAGGCGCTTTTGCTTACATGACAAAACCTGTAGATTTTGAAACACTTATCATAACGATCATGGCAGCGTACGAGCAGATAAGTGTGGAATCGTAGTGATACTTTCTGTGTGGAATGCACAGGGTAAATCTTGTTTATGGCATTGGCGTACTTGTATAATGGGTCTACCTGATTGATAAGGTCGGCCCGTTATCTTTTTATCGAAACAGTCAGAAGGGTTGTGAGTATGCTTTCATTACGCACCAGAATAGCGTTGCTATTGTTCTGTGTTATTGGTCTGAACCTGGCAGGTGCGGGCATAACATTGTGGTATACAAACCGGACGCAAAGTCTTCAGGTACAGCTTTCTGCTAAAAATGTAGAAGCATTGGAAGCATCACATGGTCTGTCCGCAGCGCTTATGGAGCAAAAAGGCGATACTACCTACTACTTACTTTCGCATGATGATTCATGGCTGAAAGAGTTGGATCGGAAGCGTGTACTTTTTGAAGAGCGGCTTAGCAAAGTAAAAGAATCTGCTTTTTCTGAAGAAAGTTTACTTGTTCTTTCTAAGCTTGAGAGGTTGTATGCAACGTACGATGCAAGTAGAAAAGTAGTAATTGAAAACTACAAGCAGAGAAGGTCGAAAGTCGGGGCAGAACTGCATTGGAAGATTCGTGATGAGTTCAGTACGCTTTTGCTTTTATGCAAAGAATTCAGGGCACTTTATGAACAGGCGATTGAGCAGAATCGTAAGAATTTTTCGGAAGAAGCGAAAATAGTTAGTAATGTCATTACGGGCGGTTTGATTTTATCAGCAATTATTGAGCTGTTGTTAATCGTCTTTTTATACAGAAAAATTCTTGATCCAATTAGAACCCTTGCTCATGCCACTGATGATGTCTGCGATAGTACTTCTCCTTCTACAAAGAACGATGTGCTTGCACTAAGTAATAAGCTAGAATCGTTGATTATGCATATTGACGATACCCAGAAGGAACTTGATGCGAATAAAGAGACACTTATGCAGTCGGAAAAAATGGTGCTGGTCGGTAAACTTGCAGCAGGAGTTGCGCATTCAATCCGTAATCCACTTACCTCTGTAAAAATGCGACTTTTTTCTTTGGAACGTTCACTGGAACTGGATGAACAGCAGCAGGAAGATTTTGGTGTTGTGAGTGAAGAGATTCTGCATATTGATAATATAATGAAAAATTTTCTTGAATTTTCACGCCGTCCGGAATTGAAGGCAAAACTCCAAAGTCCGTCCGAAGTTGTTGATATGGCGCTGAAGCTTCTTAAACACCGGTTTGAATCACAGCAGGTGCGTGTGTCTGTAGAGCGGACAGGGTTACTTCCGGCTATTCCTATTGATGGCGGGCAGTTAAAGGAGACACTTGTTAACTTGATTCTGAATGCATGTGATGCAATGGTTCAGGGAGGCTCGATAACCATTACGGAGAAAACGGATATAGTTGAGCCTTTGGGAACGATTGTTTTTATCAGGATTGAAGATACAGGACCGGGAATTGCCGAGGATGTTCTTGAGAAAATATTTGAACCTTTTTTCAGTACAAAGGAAGAAGGCTCAGGGCTCGGGCTTGCCATTGCAAAACGTATTGTGGAAGAGCACGGCGGCTGGTTGCATGTAACTTCATCTGAAAATCAGGGCACAGCATTTTTACTCGCACTTCCTGTAACACGAGGGACCACATGGCAAAAATTCTCTTAGTGGATGATGACGCTCAGTTGCGCAAAAGCTTCCAGAATATTCTTCATGCAGAAGGATATGATGTTGTGGAGGCGCATTGTGGAGAAACGGGCGTTGAACTGGCCGAGAGGGACAGACCGGATATCGCAGTGCTTGATGTTCGTCTCCCGGGTATGAATGGGCTTGAGACCTTTAAAGCGTTGCGCGCACTGTATTCTGATTTACCGGTTTTAATTATGACTGCGTACGGCACCACTGATACCGCTATTGAATCAACAAAAATGGGTGCGTTTGATTATGTCATGAAGCCCTTTGATGTTCCTGAGATTTTATCCCTGATTGAAAAAGCGATACAGGTTGCTTCTGCTAATGCCAGTACTCCCCCCATGCCTGCGAATACTCCTATTCTTTTAGGGAAAAGCAGAGCCATGCAGGATGTCTGTAAAAGGATAGGACGTGCTGCGCCAACAGATGCAACCATACTTATTCGTGGAGAATCCGGCACAGGCAAGGAGCTTGTAGCGCAGGCTATCCATAAA
The DNA here is from genome assembly GCF_000384815.1 of Halodesulfovibrio aestuarii DSM 17919 = ATCC 29578. Classification (NCBI taxonomy): domain Bacteria; kingdom Pseudomonadati; phylum Thermodesulfobacteriota; class Desulfovibrionia; order Desulfovibrionales; family Desulfovibrionaceae; genus Halodesulfovibrio; species Halodesulfovibrio aestuarii. The sequence goes on along the minus strand of NZ_ARQF01000015.1, from coordinate 25,019 downwards.
CATAGTTTGCGTTCAAAATCGCCATTTCAGGTTATTAACTGCGTGGCTATTCCGGATACGTTGCTTGAGAGTGAGCTTTTCGGCTACGAAAAGGGCGCGTTCACTGGTGCCTCCCATCGTAAAGCAGGGAAAATTGAATTAGCAAATGGCGGAACTGTCTTCCTTGATGAAATCGGAGATATGCCGACTTCAATTCAAGCTAAGATTTTGCGGCTGTTGCAGGAACGGCAAGTTGAACGCTTGGGCGGTAGTCAGCCTATCTCTGTTGACGTTCGGGTTCTTGCAGCCACGAATAAAGACTTGGAGCAAGCTGTTGCCAATGGTGAATTTAGGGAAGACCTGTACTATCGCTTGAATGTGGTTAATCTCACACTTCCTCCCATTCGTGAACGTACTGAGGATATTGCGATGTTGGCTGAACATTTTCTTTCTATGCATGCCAGCGCATCCGCTATGCATAATCCCGGTTTGACAGAAGAAGCTCTGGCAATGATGCAGAAATATTCGTGGCCCGGGAATGTCCGTGAGTTAAGCAATAAAATGCATAAGGCATTGATATTCAGCCGTGGACTTCCGCTCGACAAAGATGATTTTGTGAAGCTTGTAGAAGGTGCTGCTGTCTCTCACCAGTCGGCAGGAGACGAAGACGATGTTCGTGCATGGGTAACTCGTACGTTACTGACCGAGCATCATGATAAGACGTTTGAAACTCTGGCGGACCGTTTTGGCGCAATTGTGATCACCGAGGCATTGGAACTGGCTTCGTGGAATAAAACTCGCGCCGCTAAATTGCTTGGTATGTCCAGACCGACGTTACTCGGACGGATTGAAAAGTATGGGTTGAAGGAACATGGCGGTAGCTAGCAGTAGTAGCTGTCTAACGGCCTACAATATCGTCCCAACTGTTATGGGGGCGTAATAAGAATGTGTGAAAGGGGTGCTAGGGTAGCAGCCCTTTTTTTGTGCCTAAGAAAGGCCAGAGGGAACATGACTGTCCTTATAAGAAATCAACGTGTTGAACTGTAAAAAAAAATTACATCAATTGTAAAAGAACCTGACAAAGGAGTGCGCCCAAATGAGGTGTGCTCCTTTTTTTGTTTGTTTAAAAAATCAATATAATTGGTGTGTTAGATGTTTTGCTAGTGTCGGATAAGTTTGGCACAGCGCTTGCCTAATACAATGCATGGTATGCAATGTAACTATATATAACTTCTCGACAGCGCTTGGTGCCCAAGCCCGTTATTCTAGCATGTGGGATAAAAAGAGCGACATCATCTTTTTTTCCTTCGACGGGACAGGGAACCTCGCCAGTAGATCTATGTTTTCCGTAGTTAGCCAGAAAGATATGAGCACATCTTTTACTACGGTTTCTATCTTTTTCGAGGCGTATAGCATTATAAGTAGCTGCATTGCATACCGCTTTATTTCAACGATTCCCCGTATGTTGGCTAACGTTACTGCTTTGTATCATCAGCAAAGGCTTTTGATTGTCAGGCATAGTGTTGGCTTAATTCGATTCCTGTTGTCATGCAAAGCCACGCGGAAGGAGTAAATGTATGTATATTTCCTCGCATAACTCCTTCCGCTGGCTTGCAGCAAGAATTTTCCTGATAGGCATTGGCCCGCTTTTTATTCTTTCCGTGGCTCTATGCAGTCGGGTTGTTCAAAACTATCTGGACGATGCTGCAGCTCCCGCACTTCGATACGCGCAGGCAATGATGGAGAACAAAGAAGTTCTTACAACGCAGGCTATGCGTCGGAAACTGTCAATGCTGCTTCCGGATGGCCAGTGGATAGTCCAAAATGAATCCCAGAAAATAACAGCTTCAAACATTGAAGATACAGATGAGCAACAACGACTGGTGGAGGAAGTTCACAGTCAGAATGGTGATCATTCAAGCTCAATATACGCCCCCATGTTGCCACTACCAAGCTCCAGCGTATGGCTTCATGTGTTTGTACCGGGATCTGGCAGTGTCTTTTACGGAGTTTCTATCGAGTCACTGCTTCCCGGTGCAACCTTTTCATTCGGTCTGTGCCTGACATTGTTCTTCTCCCTTCTTATTACAGCCATTTTTAACTCCATAATTTTCTCAAGCTTTGTTCATGAAAAACTCGCTCAGGAGACGCTGTTGCGGGAAAAACTTGAGCAAAAATTAATAGAGGCCAACAGGCTGTCTGCTCAGACAAGGGTCGTTGCCGGAATCGCACACGAAATTAATACACCTCTTGCCATCATTATTCAGGAAGCAGGCTGGGTTAAGGAGTTGCTCGAAGATCTTCAGGAGCAGGTAGCGCTGGTGGAGAAAGAACCAAGAAAGGTCTTGTGCGGAACATTTTCAGAAATGGATGCCTCATTGGATGTGATGCGCAAACAAGGAAAGCGATGTGCTGAAATAATACATGGTTTGCTCAGGATGTCGCGTAAGGGCGCAGAGAATAAAACGGCAGTTGATGTGAATAGCGTTGTTGAGGATGTTGTGCACCTTTCACAGCCGAAGGCTGCGGAACTCGGGATTAAGATCAAAACTCAATTTAATGCCTTTGTGCCTGCGTATGCATCAGCAGGACATGTCCAGCAGATCTTATTGAATGTCATTAACAATGCCATTGATGCTGTTGCCGTAAGCAACAGGGAAGAGCGGAACGTTATTGTTTCTACCTTCAGTACAAAGCACGCGGTTCTTATTCGTGTGACCGATACAGGGCTCGGGTTGTCCCGTGAGCTTAAAAATAGAATCTTTGAACCATTTTTCACCACCAAGGCAGCTGGGCAGGGCACCGGTCTTGGATTGTCAATCTCCTATTCTCTTGCAAGACGAAACGACGGAAACCTTTCTGTGCAATCAAGTCCCGATAAAGGAAGCAGCTTTACACTGACTTTACCGGTGGCAGCTGTAGATGCTCTGCCTGCGTTGTAAGCGTTCAGATCAAGGAGGAGTAACCAAATGGAAGAACTGAAAATTTTATTAGTCGATGATGAGCCGGATTTCTTGTCCGTAATCGCGCGCAGACTGGAACGGAGAAATGTTTCTGCAAGCGTTGCATCCTCCGGCTTGGAAGCGTTGGAAATGTTGAAAGAAGAACCTGTAAAAGTGGTTGTTTTGGATGTGAAAATGCCGGGCATTGACGGCATTGAAACATTGCGTCGGATCAAAGAAATGATGCCTGACGTGGAAGTAATTATGCTGACAGGTCACGCAGATCTGGAGGTTGCGATCAGTGGAATGGCTCTTGGTGCCTATGACTATTTGTTAAAACCTGCAGATATCGATGAGCTCATGTTTAAAGTTCACGATGCAGCAAATGTACATAATTCACATCGTTCTTAGCATCACGCACCAGAACTTGTGGTTAGCTATCTAGGAGGAAGTTATGAGGAAATTTTATGCTGTATTAATGGCAGCTTCGCAGGCGCACGCGAGGTGGGAATTAGAGGTTTCACACAGTATATTGCGAAGTAAAAAACGCATGCTGATTTTGTTGGCACTCGCGTTACCGGCTATTCTTGTGTCATTGGCAGTGGCTGGCGATGTCATGCCTGCAATCTTGGGTGGAAAAAAAGCGTATACACCTGCCTTTTACACACCCGGAATCTTTGCAGTATCAATCGTAATCGGGCTTTTTGCGGGTCTAATTACAGGATGTATCGGAGCCGGTGGAGGATTCATTATTACTCCGGCTCTCATGAGTGCTGGTATTAAAGGTATCTTGGCAGTAGGTACCGACCTTTTCCATATTTTTGCAAAAGCAATTATGGGAACTGCGGTTCATAAAAAGTTAGGCAACGTGTCCCCGAAGCTTGCGGTAGCCTTTTTAGTAGGCTCCTTATGCGGCGTTATAGGTGGTGGTGTTGTAAACAGAACACTTTATGAAATTAATCCGGTATTGAGCGACACCTTTATCAGCGCAATATACGTTGTTCTTTTAGGTTTCCTTGGTTTCTATGCAATGAATGATTTTCTGAAGTTGCGCAAAAAAGACAACAGTGGCGATGCTCATGGTTCAGGATCTGCAGATGGACAGGGACTTTCATCTAAACTGCAAGCCGTTAATTTGCCGCCTATGATCACGTTTGATGAAGACCTGGTACCGGGTGGAAAGCAGATTTCCGGTGTATTTGTTGCTATGTGCGGTGCCTTTGTCGGCTTTGTTGCAGCGATTATGGGCGTTGGCGGCGGTTTCTTAACCTTCCCTATGTTCGTGTACATTCTAGGTGTTTCCAGCTTCACAACTGTTGGTACTGATATTTTTCAGATCATCTTCACCGCAGGATTTGCTTCCATCACACAGTACGCCATTTACGGCTTTATCTTCTACACACTCGCGATGGGCATGCTTATAGGCTCCTTGCTTGGTATTCAGCTTGGTGCGCTCACAACACGTGTTGTAAAAGGTATCTACATCCGTGGTTTTTATGCCACAGCTATTTTGGCAGGCTTCATTAACCGACTGTTTGCTTTGCCTGCAAAGCTTCAGGAAATGGATATGCTGGATATTTCCCCTGAGTTTGCAAGAGCACTGTCAACATTCGGAAACTATGCATTTTTTGTTGTGGTCACTATTTTCGCCCTTTGGGTAATTACAAAATTTGTCACCAACATACCAACACTGAGGAGGGATTAGTGATGCTGATACGAGATCGTAAAAATTTCATGCTTGGTCTGGCGATGGCCATAAGCTTCGGTTGTGTTTTTGCGTCATTGTTTATGCCTTGGTACGGTCACGGTAGGTGTGCATTCCAAGCCTCGGATGATTTATTCAATTCAATTTCAAAAGGTTCTACACATTATATTGCCTCGTTGAGAGAGCATACTCAGGCAGTTGAAAAGACATCAGTAGCCGTTTCCTTAACGTATAGCAGTCAGGAAGTTGCTCAGCAGGCAATGATGTTGCTTGAAAAAACAGGCAATGTTGTAATGAAAGACGAAAAGACTCTAGAGTATTCAGGTTCTCTCGGTGCGATGCTATCGGCCGCAATTACAGATAGTGATACAGCGTTTTATAATGACGCAAATGCGTTTAGGGATAAGTACGGTTTGCTTCCTAAAGTTGTGATGTACAGATGGTGGCAGACTCTCAAAGAAACAGAAAGAGCACTAAAACGCCAAAAAATGTTCCCTGAGGCTGTTGTGGTAAATTCTGTTGTCGTGAAAGGGGTTGAAGTCGGGTATAACTACTTTGGAATTGAACCGAGAAAAGCATCCAACAGTTATGGAATCCTGTCGTTTGCTCTGGTCTTCTATGTGCTGTACACATTATGGTGGGGTTATGCCTTATTCCATTTATGTGAGGGCGTTGGACTCGCAATGAAAGGTGGTTCAAAAAAGGAAGTGTAATGAATGAAGATCCTTCATCAAGTTTTATATTGCTTGAAGGGACTTGCTGAAAAAACTCAACGCCTCTTCTCTCCTGTCGACAATAGGGGGGAGGAGGCTTTGCAGCAAGATTTCATCAAAGCAGCGTCTAACTTTAAGCGCTTAATAAGTGCGAACAATAAAGCTCTGGAAGTAATGGCACAGATGGAGCTGGCATTAGCCGAAGGGCACGAGTTTGACGTAACGTATGTGCGAACTCAGGTCACGCGCGTCAATACCGCCGTGTATCAGCTTATTTCATGCATTGAAGGGTATTCTCCTGAGAAGTTTGCTCCTGTCAAAAAGCGTTTTCAAGAAATCCAAAAAACGTTGAACAATGAGCTGTTGAACACTCCTTCCAGTATTGAAAGTCCTCTTGTCGTACCTTTTTCTGAAATAACAGCCGGTGATGCATTTGTTGTGGGGGGAAAAGCCGCTAATCTTGGTGAACTGAAAAATAATATTGGTGTGCCTGTTCCAGACGGAGTTGCAACAACGTCCAATGCGTTCTGGGTGTTCATGCGCCATAACGAACTTCATGATATTTGCGACCGTAGATTGCGACAGGTGACATCCCAGTCTCTCACCGAGCTTTATGCTGCCTGCTCAAAGATTCGTCAGGATATTGTAAAGGCTCCTGTTCCAGGAGAAATTTCTTCTGAGATTTTGCGTCTGGTCAAAGAGTTAGGCGATCCTTCGTCACAGCGTTTTGCTGTCAGAAGCAGTGCTGTTGGCGAAGATGGTCGTCATCACGCTTTTGCTGGGCAGTATCTTTCCCGTTTGAATGTTTCCTATGATGAACTGCTTGCTGCGTGGAAGGACGTCGTTGCCTCTAAATATTCTCCTGAAGCGGTTGCTTATCGTAAAGCTAAAGGTCTTGCCACACGTGACCTTGCTGTGTGTGTGGCTATTATGCCAATGCAGAATGTGGTTGCGGGAGGGGTAATTTACAGTACGGACCCTATTGATTGTTCGCAGGACGTCTCAACAATTCATGCAGCCCATGGACTTCCCAAAGGTGTTGTGGATGGCAGAGTTGCGGCGGACATCGTAAAAATGCGCAAAGAGGGAGGAGCGGGGACGGCTGTTGTCGGGCAGGATATCCTTAACAAAGAGAAACAGTACATATCTGTCGACGGAGGCGTCGAGCTTGTTTCTGTTCCCCAAAATATGCAGTACGCTCCAGTTCTGACATTGGATGAGCTAAAATTATTACAGAGATATGCTTTGAAGATTGAAGAGCATTACGGCTGCCCTCAGGATATTGAATGGGGACTGACTGAAAACAGGGATATTATATTCCTTCAAAGCAGGCCGTTGTCACAATCTCCATGCATAGAACATTCGATTGAGGTGACTGCGCCGTTGCTTCTTTCCGGCGGCGATACGGTATCTACCGGTATTGGATATGGAGAGTTGGTCTTTGTTCAACGGGAAGTTGATGCGCTGACATTTCCTGAAGGTGCTATTCTGGTTGTTCAATATGCATCTCCACGGTGGGCTCCGCTTCTGTCAAAAGCAAATGGTGTTATTTCCGGAACAGGTTCCCGTGCGGGGCATCTGGCAAGTGTTGCAAGAGAGTATGGAGTGCCGGGAATTTTTGGTGTCGGAAATGTAGATAATCTGGTTTCATACAAGGGAGATGCCACTCTGGATGCACCATCCCGAAAGGTGTACGCTGGAAAAGTGGAAGAGCTGCTGGCATTATGGAGTAAGCAGCGTAGATCAATGAAAGGAACGCCTGTTTATGAGATGCTTGCTTCGGCAGTAGAAAAAATTGTGCCGTTGCATTTAACTGATCCGACCAGTCCTGATTTTACGGCGGAAAACTGCACAACGTTGCATGACATAACGCGATTCTGTCATGAGTACGCAATTGATGAGATGTTTCGCGTTGGACGGGATATGCATATTCCATCAGGCAAGACCAAGCAACTTTATGATAACCGTCCCATGCAATACTGGGTTGTAGATTTGGACGACGGATTTATTACGCATCCAGCAGGCAAATATATAACATTTGACAATATTTCTTCTACCCCGATGCATGCCATCTGGAAAGGTATGACAGCAGTAAAGTGGGCAGGGCCGCCGCCAGTAAATGCTAAAAGTTTTTTATCGATTCTTGCGGAATCAACATGCGATCCGTCCCTTGTTCCGGATGCATCTTCTGTCTACACCATGCGAAACTATTTTCTCATAAGCAGTAAGTTCTGTTGCTTGCAGTTCCGGTTTGGCTATCATTTCTGCACTGTTGAAGTTCTTGGCGGGGATGTTCCTGCTGAAAACTTTATTTCAATGAAGTTTTCCGGTGGGGCGGCTGATTTGCAGAAAAAGAACGCAAGAGTTCGTCTTCTTGCAATAATTCTTGATGAGTATGACTTCAGGGTTACTGTTATCAGAGATAGATTGTCGGCGCGATGTGAAAATATGTCTGAAGAAGATATAATGCGGAGACTATATGTTGTGGGGCACTTGCTCATGCATACCCGCCAGCTGGATATGATCCTGCATTCAGAACAAGCCTTTCAGAACGTTCTGCTTAAGCTGCGAAAGGAGCTTGCTACATTGCTGTAGTGCTAACGGCGTATTGAAGAGGGCGGTAATGATGATTTTATCATGTGTTTTTATAAAAATTCGGGAAACCGCTTTTAAGAAAAAGGGACAGCTTGATGCTGTCCCTTTTTCTATGGTCAGGATTGTGTGGTTTAGGGGGTGACCCCTATTTAAAGTTATAGTTATTCATGGTCACTTTTTTTATCGAGTTGAGTTGAAAGCCGGTCTTTAATGGTAAGCAAAACTTTGTGGCAGGTAACGAGATCTTGTTCAGGTATACCCTGTATCAGTTCCTTTTGTATGCCAATGGCAACAGACAGCATTGAGTCCAGTAACTCATCAGTCTTTTTGCACAATTCGACAAGTTTTACCCTTCGGTCTTTTTTAGATGGCTTGCGACGGACCAAGCCGTCACTTTCCAGTCTGTCCAGCATACGCACAAGAGTTGGTCCCTCTATGCCTATATATTCGGCAAGTACTTTTTGGGAGACTGGCTTTTCAAAATCGTTCAAAGCTAAAAGAACTGTCCAGCGAGCATTACTGACGCCAAGGTGCATGAGGCGCAGATCGATTAGTTGGCGCCAAATCTTAGATACTTCACAGATTGTGAGCCCAAGTTTTTGACCGCCTTCTCGCGGAGCACTACGTAAAATGTCTCGTAATGAAGCTGACATCGCTAATTCCTGTTATAAAAAAGAGCTGAAAGTACAACAAGCCATACTATCAGCTCTTTTTTTCAATTTTATTTATTTCTTATCTTTTTTAAACATTCTTTCCGTGAACGCGATAATAGCGCGATAGAAAGAAGGTACAAAAAGAGTTGCAATAAATGTGGAGGCAAGCATGCCGCCGATAATACCTGTACCAATGGAGTGACGACTGGCTGCACCGGCGCCGGAGCTGATAGCCAGAGGAACAACACCAAGAATAAAGGCAAGCGATGTCATAACAATTGGGCGGAAACGCATTTTAGCAGCTTCTAAAGCGGCATCATAGGCACTCATGCCTTCTTTGTGCAGCATGGAGGCAAACTCGACGATCAGAATGGCGTTCTTGGAGGACAGACCTACAAGAGTAACAAGCGCAATCTGGAAATACACGTCGTTTGCCAGTCCTCGACCATAGTTGGCAAGGATTGCTCCAAAGAGTGCAAATGGTACCGCCATGATAACAGCCAAAGGAAGACTCCATTTTTCATACTGCGCTGCCAGAATAAGGAATACCATTAACAGACCAAGGATAAACACTTGGCTGGAGGTGCCGCCGGTAGCTTTTTCCTGATACGCGGAGCCAGTCCACGCAAGAGTGTAGTCCGCTGGCAGGGTCTCCTTAACTACTTCTTCCATAGCTGTCAGTGCCTGACTGGAACTGTAGCCGGGGGCTGGGCCTCCAAGGAGTTTTGCAGCAGGGAATACGTTAAAACGTTCCACAACCTCAGGGCCTGTAATCTGCTTTACAGTCACCAGTGCTGTCAGTGGGATCATGTCCCCCTTGTCAGAACGTACATACACGTTACTGATGTCTTCAGGTGTACGGCGGTAGTCAGATTCTGACTGGATTTGTACCTTAAAGGTACGACCCAGTTTGTTGAAGTCGTTGATATAATACGCACCGAAGGTTGCCTGCATTGTTTCAAATACACGGCTTACCGGCACTCCCATAGACTTAGCTTTTTCTCTGTCTAGCCTGATATCCAGCTGCGGAGCATTAACACTGAAGTTTGGAGTAATCCTTGAAAGTTCAGGGCGTTTAGCCGCAGCCTTAACAACCATGTCTGCTTTTTGCGCAAGGTCGCGTACGCCTTTGCCGCTTCGGCTTTGCAGGTATGCTTCAAAACCACCGGTATTACTCATGCCGGAGATAGGAGGCATGTTGAAGGCCAGTACAAATGCGTCCACAATAGAATAAGTGTCGCGGAAGATTCCTTTAACAATATTAAAGGAAGAATTTTTCTCGCCACGCTCTTTCCAGTCGTCAAGAGTAATAAAGGTGGTGGACATGTTGGACTTCATACTGCCGGAGAACAGATCAAGACCGGCAAGCGAAATTGTACCTCGCACACCCTCAGTGCTTAGAACACGTCCGACGAGATCGTCTGTAACGGTGTTATTTCGTGACAGGGAAGCTCCATCAGGCAGCATTGATATGGCGATCAGGGTTCCTTTATCTTCATTCGGTACAAGCGCACTCGGAACCTTTTGGAAAAGGGTCCATGTAGTTGCAATAATCACAGCGAAAAGCGTTATAGTGATAAAGGAGCGCTTCAGCAGCAGGCGTACACCGGCAGTATATTTCCTCGTAACATTTTCAAAGAAACGGTTGAACCAGCGGAATGGTGCCAGAGGCTGACTGTGATTTTCTTTCAGAATCAGTGCGCATAATGCAGGTGTAAGGGTAAGCGCTACTATGCCGGAAATAATAACAGATACTGCAATCGTAACCGCGAACTGTTTATACATTTCACCTGCAAGGCCCCCCATAAAGGCAACTGGGATAAATACTGCACACAGTACCAGAACAATAGCAACTACAGGGCCAGTAACTTCGCCCATTGCCTTGATCGTGGCTTCCTTCGGCGGCAGTTTATCCGTGCTCATTATTCGTTCTACGTTCTCCAGCACAACAATGGCGTCGTCAACTACGATACCGATAGCCAGAACCAGACCGAAAAGCGTAAGCGTATTGATGGAGAAACCAAGTACATACATGCCTGCAAAGGTACCGATAATAGATACAGGTACAGCCAGACACGGAATAAGTGTGGCTCGCCAGTTTTGCAGGAACAGGTAAATAATAGCAAATACCAGTATGAACGCTTCAGCAAGAGTATGCACTACCTCTTCTACAGAGATACGTACGAATGTTGTTGTATCGTATGGAATGGAGTAGTTAATGCCATCAGGAAAGCGTTGGGAAAGCTCCGCCATCTTATCAGAAACGGCTTCAGCTGTTTGCAGTGCGTTGGCCCCCGGAGAAAGGTAAATGCCAAGTGCAACTGCGGGCTTACCATTATTTTTGGCACGCAGTGAATACGTTTGTGCACCAAGCTCCAGACGGGCTACGTCTTTAAGACGGAGAATTGTTCCGTCGGAATTGGCGCGCAGAATGATTTCCCCGAACTCTTTCGGATCTGTCATACGACCTTGTGTCGTAACAGTATAGCTCAGTTCTACAGGAGAAGTGAGTGGATCTTTACCAATGGCACCGGCTGCAAACTGCGCGTTCTGTTCGCGGACAGCTGTAGCAATATCGGAAGGTGTGAGTCCGAGCTGTGCAAGGCGGTCAGGACGAATCCAGATACGGATAGAATAGTTCTGCGCACCGAATACGACTGCGTCACCTACACCAGAGATTCGTTTTAAGTCATCAATAATGTTAACAAGAGAGTAGTTACTCATATATACAGTGTCGTATTTTCCTTCTGGAGAGAAAATACTGATTACCTGCAACATGTTGGAAGATTTCTTACTTACGGTAACACCCTGACGGCGTACTTCTTCCGGTAGAGAGGTAAGTGCAGCCTGCACTCTGTTGTTAACGTTAATAGTGTTCTGGTCAGGGTTGGTACCTACAGCAAAAGTAACGGACATACTCAGTGTGCCGTCTCCGGAACTTACTGAACGCATGTAGAGCATGTTTTCTACACCGTTAACCTGTTGCTCAAGCGGAGCCGCAACTGTTTGTGCAATAACTTCTGCACTGGCACCCGGATAGTTCGCCTTGACGTTTACTTCTGGCGGAATAATGTCCGGAAATTCGGCGATAGGCAGTACCTTCATCGCCAGCAGACCCGCAAGTACGATCACTACAGAAAGTACTGTAGCAAAAACGGGGCGGTTAACAAAAAAACGTGCGAACATTACGCGTCCCCTTGGGCGGTTGCTTTAGCTGGAGCTGGATTAACAGGTGACCCCGGACGAACTTTAATGATGCCTTGGGAAACAATACGTTCCCCCCCCTGTAAGCCTTCTTTAATAATAAAGCTGGTACCCATGGTCTCGCCAAGGGTGACAGGACGAGGAGAGGCGACGTTGTTTTTATCAAGCACGTAAACAAGCGGTGCGTTACTTGTGAACAGTACAGCGCTTTGTGGTACGGAAATAGCTTTATTAAGAATGGCGCCTTTAATAATTACGCGTACAAATTCACCCGGAAGCAGTAATCCTTTTTTATTTTCAAACTGTCCGCGCATGCTGATAGTGCCTGTTTTTGGGTCGACCATTCTGTCTGCAAAGTTAATTTTTCCTTCTTCATTCAAGAGGCTGCCGTCTGCCAGTTGCAGTTGCAGAGTATAGCCATCTTTTGCAAGTCGGGCGTTGCCGTTTGCCATCATGCGGCGCATAGCCAGATCTTCTGTGCCCGGAATGGAGAAGTTAACATACAGTGGGTTGAGCACTGTGATTGTGGTCAGTAGGCTGCCGGATTCATCAAGGGTAATGAGACTGCCTTCTGAACGGGTTTCTTTACTGGTGATGCCGGAAATAGGTGCAGTTACCTCAGTGTAATCAAGGTTGAGTTTAGCTTCGCGAACACGAGCCTTTGCTGCCTCTACACTTGCAAGAGCACTGTCATATGCTGCCACAGTATCGTCATATTCCTGTGCGCTGACGACTTTTGCATCACGCAGGGAAGCTGTACGGTCCCGTTCAAGTTTGGCATTTTGAAGTTTTGCTTCAAGTTTTGCTAAGTCGCCTTTTGCCTGATCATATGTAGCCTGAGCAGGTTTAGGGTCGATTTTAAAGAGCACATCGCCTTCTTCTACCCAGCTACCTTCAACGTAGGTACGCTCCAATAAAATACCACCAGTACGGGCACGTACTTGTACTTCTCGAGAGCCGGCAGTTTGTCCAACATACTTACGAGTAAGTGGAACGTCACCGTTAGCAACAATAGTTGTAGCAACCATAGGCGGCGGAGGTGTGTTTGCTGCCTGTGATGCAGGTGTGTCGTTGCTGCATCCGCTGGCAAACAAAGTCAGAGACAGAAGTGCACACACTGTCAGTAATAAGACATTCCTGTTTGTCATTCTGGAAATCCCTCCTAATGGGATATATAAAATCATTAGCATGCTAATTAATAGGTTGGTAGTCAGTACTGATACAATCAGCAATGCTGTTGGTCAAGGAATGAAATATCAATTTTATGGAAATGGATATTTAATAGTTATGAGGTGTAAGATAAAAGTCGTATAAAAAGTGAACCAGCTAGTTGAATAGGATGACATTGAGACTGAAAATGCCCCCTTAACCGTCTGTCGAGGGAGCATTTTTGTGTAATAATTTCGTGAGAAGTTAGTACTTGTTGGTATGAAAAAAACTTACTGGAATGGTGAGGGGCAAATGGTAGCAGCACTTCTTTTCCTTGTTACGCGAGAGCAGCGGAGGAAATATGAACTGGTGGTGGGGGGGGATTTTAACAATGCAGAATAAGACTAGAAGGTGAAGAAAATACACTACAGAGTAGAGGGGGGGGGGGAGGCTATAAACCAGTGTATATGGCAGCGGAAGTAGGGCTTTCTTTTACAACAATCTTGGAAAGGCCCGGCAGGGTTGGCTTCAATTTATTCCACACCCACACGGCAATATTCTCGCTGGTCGGATTTTGCAGTCCTTCAATGTCATTGAGGTAATTATGGTCAAGTTGGTCAATTACCGGCTTGGCCGCGGCCTTAATGTCGTTGAAGTCGATCACCCAGCCAGAGGTTTTATCAACGGTACCTGAGACGTATATTTCTGTAACGAACGTATGCCCATGCAAATTGCCGCATTTGTGTCCCTCGGGCACATTCGGCAAACGGTGGGCTGCGTCAAAGCTTAAGGAAACGTAAATTTCCATGGCTCTCTCCTATGGAATTCCAATATATTTATGCGTCTGTAAACTCAGTTTCCAGACAGGGTTTTCACGGCATGCCTCAACGGCTAACTGTGTCGCAGCTGAGCGTTGCAGGCTATCTTTAGGCTGGAGATAAAAATGCTCAAAATCAAGATTCTGAAAATCAGCAAGGGAAACATTTTCTTGCGGCCATACCAACTTAAGCTCACTACCTGAAGTTACACTTAACTGGGTGCCGGCTTTGGGGCTTACAGTAATCCAATCGATTCCTTCCGGTAAAGGGAGTGTGCCGTTAGTTTCTATGCCAATCTCAACTTTTCGTTCCTTCAACAGGTTGAGCAGTTCGGAAGTTACCTGTAGCGCAGGTTCTCCACCCGTAAAAACAACATAAGGAGTATATTTGGTGTGTTGAATATTTGGGAATGTATTTATAATTTTTGAGGCAAGCTCTGAAGCGCTGGCAAATGTTCCGCCTGATTCAGCAAGCTGTACAAAATTTGTGTCACAGAATTTACATGCGGCATGTTTCCGGTCTTCTTCCCGTCCCGTCCAGAGATTGCACCCGGAAAAGCGACAGAATACGGCAGCTCTTCCAGCATGGAAACCTTCTCCCTGCAGAGTATAGAAAATTTCGGTAACCTTAAAAGACATTACTTTTGCTTTCCTTTTTCGAACTGTTCCCATCCTTTTGCACGCAATTCACACGCAGGGCAGGTTCCGCAGCCGTATCCCCATGCATGTAATTCAGTTCTATCGCCTAAATAACAAGTATGGGTATGCTCCCGCACAAGATTAACAAAAGGTTTTCCGCCCAGCTCGTCTGCCATTGTCCATGTGGCAGCTTTGTCTATCCACATCAGCGGGGTATGAATGACAAAGCGGGACTCCATGCCTAGGTTTAAAGCAACCTGCATGGCTTTTATAGTGTCATCACGGCAATCCGGATAGCCGGAAAAATCTGTTTCACAAACCCCCATGATAATGTGGCGAATTCCCTGCCGGTAAGCATAGGCTGATGCCGCGGTAAGAAAGACAAGGTTTCGGCCGGGAACAAACGTAGTTGGCAGTCCGTTTTCACCCATCTGAATTTCGACTTCTTCAGTAAGCGCTGTTCCGCCAATTTCATTGAAGAGACTGATTTCCAGCACTTCATCATGCGTCAGGCGCTGTCCCCAGTTCTTTCTGATATCACGGATCTCGGACAACACATTTTTACGGCAGTCCATTTCGATACTATGCCGTTGCCCGTAAGAAAATCCAATGGTCGCTACGCTGTCAAACCGTTCAAGAGCCCAGGCAAGACATGTCGTAGAATCCTGACCACCTGAAAAAATCACCAATGCGGAGTTGTTCATCGAGAGTCTCCATCTCGTTGCCAATATATATAAAATAAAATCAAAGAGTACTTTTTTAGTTTCTTCTTCATAGAGAAACTGACTTGAAGTGGCACTGCAAAATGTTTTCACAGCGCTCTCGTCATGCACGTCATATCGTGTAATTACTGTAGGTGCAACCGCTGGAATAGGGGATGAAAAGCGATACTGCCTTCATCTATAAAAAGCATATTAGGGGACGTTTTGATGATAGGCGTGTAATAGATATGGCCATTTCTCTTCCCAGCCTTTGGAGTGAGAGCAGCCAGAAATGACGTTTACAGCAATGTGGGCTCCAGAGGATCTTTTGATAAAAGATTTGGCAATTTCTACTGGAATGTTTGAGTCTTCTGCACCCACGTAATGTGTCTGGGGGATGTTACGTACCGCATGAGTATAGTTTTCGGGGGGCAGCGAGCCGGAAAGAGGGGAGATATTATGCAGCCGAGTCCATAATGAAATATTAAGATTGCCGGCTACGGTGCGGATTGAAGCGACATCTTTCCGTTGTGCTGCAAGTAATATGGCCACACCTCCCCCTCCGGAGTAGCCCACCAAATGTAACCGTCGAGCACCGCTTTCTGTTTTGATTTGAGTCAACGCATTGTTCATGTCATTGATAACGTCAGGACTCATACGGGCAGAGGTCCAGTCGCGTGTTGTGCATGTTCTAAATCCTGACGTGCCTGCTGTATATTGGCAGGGGCGGGCAAGATATACAACGTTGGGCGTAGGGTCTTTTACGGCTAGAGCAAGTGCCAGCGGTGGTACGGGCGTAGGGTCGGAGGATGGTCTGGTTCGCGTGAGCCATGCCCGACCGTCGCCTTCTATGTAAACTGTAAGGTCATCGCTCGGAGCGAAACGGGTGTACGCTACTATGTCGAAGGTGGGGGCAGTGTAGACATGGCGGATAAATTTGTTCTCAGTTGCTAGTTCTGTTGCCGTTGGAGAATGCAATGCGCAACCGGCTGCACTGAACATAAGGATTGTGACAAGAAGGCGGTGCAGTAATGAGGATGGGGAGAACATGGAATGTCTTATATATTTCTTCTCTAAAAAAAACAAACGGGACGTTTTCGTTAAGCGTCCCGTTTGTTTTTTTATTTAGAATTCATAACTCATTTTAACTGTGCCACCCCAGCTATCCATGTGCGCGCTGCCAAGGTAGTCTGCGGTAAGGTCAAGTGTAACGACGTCTGATACTTGCCAGCCTAGTCCAAGACCGAGGTTTATTTTGTCGGGGTCATTAGAAACAGCACTGCTTGAGAGTGCTGCACCGCTGTTTGCAAATTCTGCATTGGTGCTGATTTCCTCTTGTGCCCAATCATGAACCCAAGCCGCATGCATTTCTGGTTTGAAGGCATTAAAGGTGGCGCCGAAACGGGCACCCAGAGTGCTGGTGAAAACGTTGTTGTAGGTGTCGTCTACAATAAGGTTTGAAGAGCCGGCACCGGATTCTTTATATGAGTCTATGCTTATGTACGAGTAGGCTAAGCCAATATATGGAGTGATAGTGATGGGATTTGAGGTGAAATTGAAACTCTTGCCGAATTCACCACCTAAATTGAAGGTAGACCCATCGAAGTCTGCTTTGGCCTGCAGGCCGAGTTCTGTCATGTACCGTTTTGCTTTGTAGTTATTAAAGCCATAAGAAATGTGGGCATCAAGATACATATCGTCGCCAAAAAGTTTTTCGCAATATACGGTCAGCAGATTGCTATCTACTTCGTTATTGTTGGAAGAACTTTTGGAGTCAACGTCTGTATATATATAGGAGTATGCAAGACCGAGGCGGAAGTTTTCAACAAGTGCCTTGTCTACACCAAAGGTAAGTCCGGTCGTGTTGGCATCATAGCCGTTGCTGTCGTTATGAGCAGTTTCGGAGGAGACGCTTCCGAATCCTTGGCCCCATATTTTCCAGCTTAATTCTTCACTACCGGATGAAAGTCCAGTTGCCTCGTTCGAGGCAAGAGATGCAGAGCGGGCCGCAAATAATCGTCGTGTAATTACGCCTTGAGCTGCGTAGCCAGCATCGCGTACGGCAGAAATGACCTCCGACATTGGTTCGGCATGTGCTTGTTTCAGAGCTTTTTTGGCTTTTTCTATGCTCAGACTGGCTAGCTTTCCCATGCTGACGTTATCGTTTTTGAATGCTGTTTTAATGGCATGGGCGTCTGTAATATTGATGCCTTGTTGCACCAGATATTCATCGGAGACAGGTGCAACCTTCAGCTTAAGGCTGCCACTTCCTTTGATGAGTTCATAGGAAGAAAATAAACTGGAAATCTTATCCTTTTTGTTGGAAAGGGTCGCGCCAGCGTATGATGATGCTTCATTTGCAATGATTAATGTATAGAGTTCGTTGGTTACTGTATCTTTTATAGTAGGAAGTATTACAACGTTCTCACCCATTGTAACGTTATCCCCGATGAGTGATCCATGCTCATTCGAGGTCAGTGTAACCTTGATGGTTGAGTTTGGCATAAATATGCTGTTAGGGGCTTCCAGCTCATTTGTACCGAGATCAAGAGTTGCGCCTGAGTGCAGCGTCAACGTGTTTTTTATGCTGTCACCAAATGAACCGTTTCCTAAGGCCAGTGTCCCCTGATGTATGGAAACAGAACCGAAGTTGGCATTGATATCTTTGTCGATTACCCATATCCCAGCTCCGGTTTTTTGGAGGAATTTCCATTTGCTGCTGATTTCAAAGTTAACAGTGCCGGAGTCGGCTAAGTAGAGTTCTGCAAGTCCGGAAGAGTCTGTCGTAACACTTCCTGTAATGTTTGTTCCAGTCTCAAGATAAACTTTGGAATTTCCAGCAGCAAAGATAGCACTGCTGACATTAATAGTACCTTGGTTATGCAGAGTGCTGTCGTGAAGCACTACTCCTGTACTTGGCGCGCTTTCTGGCAGCTCTTCTATTTTGCCGTAGTTGTATACAGTTCCGTTTGTGACGTAGACGATATTTGGGTATATGGTAGGCATGCCCATATACCCCTTAGCGGTTATCGTTCCATAGTTTTTTAGTGTTCCGTCAGTGAGGTTAACAGCCTTGAGACCATGGATATTCTCAGAATGAATCAGACCGTAATTTTCTATGATCGCGTCACTGCCTGAGGTAGAGGCATCAATTACAACAATTGGTGCAGTGTATGGACCACCTTTAACGATACCTTCTTTAGCATTAATGAAGTGTTCGCCAGTAGAAAGCTTATATCCCGTTGGATTATTTTCTATAGTTCCTGAATTTTCAGTAGCCCATATTGAATCGGCAAAAAAAACTATGCACAGCATTGTGCATAGCCCTAAGATAAAACTTGATGGTCGTTTCCATGCGACAGTTTGTTGCTCTATACTATTTTCTCTAAGGGGCAACATAGTATTCTCCGTTTCGTATTGCAGTGATGTGAAGTAGCACCGTTTTTTGTTACGTGGTCATGTTCTTTGAGCGTGTGGGGCGAAAACGCCCCCCTTGCGTCGCTAGTGGCTTCTTTTTTTTGGGATAGGGCCTTGCGAACTAGTTGATCTCTTAGCGTATAAAAAGACTCATGTCTGTCCGGTAAACCCCCTACACAGGTAGTTTTTTGTAAAATTTTTTCGAAAGAAGCGGGGGAGTGGTGGAAGAGATTGGAAAAATCTACTAACCTTTGAGATAGGATTCTTTATTCTGGCGCTAATTTCAGCAGCGGTACGAAGGAATCGTATTTTATATTTCTTCGATAAAAAATAAACGGGACGTTTTCGTTAAACGTCCCGTTTGTTTTTTATTTAGAATTCATAACTCATTTTAACTGTGCCACCCCAGCTATCCATGTGCGCGCTGCCAAGATAGTCTGCGGAGAGGTCGACGGTAACGACGTCTGATACTTGCCAGCCCAGTCCCAGACCGAGGTTGATCTTGTCGGGATCATTTGAAACAGCACTGCTGGAGAGCGCTGCACCGCTGTTTGCAAATTCTGCATTAGTGCTGATTTCTTCTTGTGCCCAATCATGAACCCAAGCTGCATGTATTTCGGGTTTCAAAGAATTAAAGGTTCCGCCAAGACGGGCGCCCAGAGTGCTGGTGAAAACGTTGTTGTAGGTGTCGTCCACAATAAGGTTTGAAGAGCCGGCACCGGACTCTTTATATGAGTCTATGCTTATGTACGAGTAGTCTAAGCCAACATATGGAGTAATGGTGATGGGATTTGAGGTGAAATTGAAACTCTTGCCGAATTCACCACCTATATTGAAGGTAGAGCCATCGAAGTCAGCTTTGGCCTGAAGGCCGAGTTCTGTCATGTACCGTTTTGCTTTGTAGTTATTAAAGCCATAAGAAATGTGAGCATCAAGATACATATCGTCGCCAAAAAGTGTTTCGCAATATACGGTCAGCAGATTGCTATCTACTTCGTTATTGTTGGAAGAGCTTTTGGAGTCAACGTCTGTATATATATAGGAGTATGCAAGACCGAGGCGGAAGTTTTCAACAAGGGCCTTGTCCACACCAAAGGTAAGTCCGGTCGTGTTGGCATCATAGCCGTTGCTGTCGTTATGAGCAGTCTCGGAGGAGACGCTTCCGAAGCCTTGGCCCCATATTTTCCAGCCTAATTCGTCACTACCGGATGAAAGCCCAGTTGATTCATTTGAGGCCAGAGCGGCTGAACGAGCTGTAATCAATCGTCTTGTGATTACGCCTTGCGCTGCATAACCCGCATCGCGGACAGCTGAGATAACCTCTGACATTGGTTCGGCATGCGCTTGTTTCAAAGCGTCTTTAACTTTTTCGATGCTCATACCGGACAATTTGTTCATGCTGACGCTGTCGTTTTGAAATGCACTTTCAACGGCACGAGCATCTGTAACATTAAGGCCTTTCTGTGCAAGCTCTTCATCAGATACTTTGTCCACTTTGAGGCTCAGTTTGTTACTTTCCTTGATCAGTTCATAATAAGAAAACAAGGTGGATATTTTATTTTGTTTGTTGGAAAGGGTTGCACCAGCATATGAAGATGCTTCAGTCCCTTCAATTAGTGTATAGGTGATGCCCTCCGCAGACTCTATATTGGTCGGGAGTATTACTACATTGTCACCCATTGTAACGTCTTGCGCAACCAGCACTCCATGCCCTTTCAGAGGGAGGCTAACCTCGATAGTTGAATTTGGCATAAATGTGCAGTTAGGGGCGAATAACGTTTGTGTCCCGAGATCAAGTGTAGCACCAGAGTTTACGATCAGCTTTTGTATGCTCCTGTCAAACGAGCTGTCTCCTAATGCCAGTGTTCCTTGACTTATGGTAAGTGAACCGAAGGTTGTGGGGATAGCGTCGTTGAGATGCATATCCATTACCCATACACCGGTTCCGGTTTTTTGGAGAGACTTCCAGTTGCCTGCCATGGAGAAGTTTATAGTGCCAGAACCGTCCAGATAGAGCTCTGCTTGCCCTAAAGTGTCAGCTACAACCAGCCCAGCCCTAATAATGTCTGTTCCAGCTTCCAGATAAACCTTGGAATTTCCGATAACTTCGATAGCTTGTGGTGTAAGAATTTTACCACGGTTATGCAGAACTGCATTGTCGAGACGTATGCCCATAACTACAAGGGCAGCGTCGGGTTGTTCAATTGTTCCATAGTTATATATAGTTGCGTGTTTGCTATCAATGCCCACGGGGCCCAATAAATTACTCCCAGGGTAACTAATAGCTTTGATTGTCCCATAGTTTTTTAACGTACCGTCGTTAAGGCGAACTCCGATAGCCTGAAGATCATTTTGAGCAGAAATCATTCCATAGTTTTCTATGATTGCGTTTTCTCCGGACGTAGAAGCATTAACTCCAACACTGGGCGTGGGCACTGACCCTCGTTCACCTTTAACTACACCATCTTTAGTATTAATAAAGTGTTCACCAATGGAAAGAGTATACCCTTTTGGAGCATTCGCTATATTTCCCGAATTTTCAGTAGCCCATATTGAATCGGCAAAAAAAACTATGCACAGCAGTGTGCATAGCCCTAAGAAGAAACTTGATGGTCGTTTCCATATGGCAGTTTGTTGATTTATATCATCCTCTGTCAGGCTCAACATAGTACTCTCCGTTTCGTATTGCAGTGATGTGAAGTAGCAGCGTTTTTTGTTACTTGGTCATGTTCATGTGTGTGGGGGGCGAAAACGCCCCCCGTTGCGTCGCTAGCGGCTTCTATTTAGGGGGGGCTAGGGCCTTTTGCAGCGAATCAGTTGATCTCTTAGCGTATAAAAAGACTCATGTCTGTCCGGTAAAACCCCTACACAGGTAGTTTTTTATATAAAATCTTCGTTGAAAGAAGCGGGGGAGGTTTGTATAGTCGTACGCTGACTGATTTGGACCCTACGTACTACTTACCGTGAAAAATTTTAGGACACGAGAAGACATTGAGATTCGTTAACGCCGTACCATGTGCTACAAAGCTGCCTTGCATGATTACCTGTATTCTGATTGCAGTAATTTTATTGGCAACTGCGGGTAACGTGACTGCGAGTGAAAAAAACGGCAAAAGCCCTCGTGCAACGTGCGGTGTGTTTGACCTGCAAGGGTATCCTCTTGCGAAGGGCGAGGCGGTAGCTCTTGATGGGGAATGGGAGTTTTTCTGGGGACGTCTGTTGACGCCTGAAGACTTTCAGCTCGGACAACCTGTACCGGAATCTTCTGGATATATGTCTCTGCCTGGAAGATGGACAAGCCATAAGAGTAAAGGACAAGCTCTAAGTGGTACAGGGCAGGCCACATTTAGATTGCGGCTGTTACCAGCTCACAATACTGGCCGACTGAGTTTGCGACTGTTTGATATCCATGAAGCCTATAAACTGTGGGCCAACGGCGTACTTGTCGCTCAGAGTGGTGTGCCGGGGATATCCGCAGAAACTGAGGTGCCTGTCCGGTCGCTGCACCTTGCGGAGCTTGCTCTGAATGGACATCCCATTGAACTCATCCTTCAGGTGTCAAATCATCATTTTCGTTTTGGCGGTGTGACTGATTCCATAATGGTGGCGCTTCCTGGCACGTTGGAAAAATTTCGTGCCCGAGACTGGGGGCTGGCACTTTTTTTTGCCGGATGCATGCTGATCATGGGTGTCTATCACCTGTTCTTGTTCTTTCTGCAAAAGCGTGATCCGGCTCCTTTATATTTTGGTTTGTATTGCCTGCTTGTGGTCGGGTATAGCATCACGTCAAACACCTCCCAGTGGGTTGCCTCCGTTATTTTTCCATGGTGGCCTCCTGCCTCGATGGAGATTTTCTCATTGGCCTGTTTTGTGATGTGGCCATCGTTGCTTTTTCGCTTTTTAAAAGAACTTTACCCTGATGAATTTCATTCGTGGCTGCACTATTTGCTGGACGCTAGAATAGTCATCTTTTTCTGTTTGCAGATCCTTGCTCCCGGAGTTCCGCTTTACTGGTTCATTGCTCTATGTCTTTTGCAAACTATGGTTTTCGCGACCTACTATTTGCATCGACTTGTTTTATGTATTCGACGTGGGAGAAGTGGTGCCAAGTTTCTGCTAATAGGGTTAGCTATGCAGTTTCTTGCTGGTTTAAACGATTCGTTGACGCATTTCGCAATTATTCAATCAATATATCTTGCAGAACCGGCAGTGTGCTTGTTTGTGCTGACACAGTCGATGGCGTTGGCTGCACGGTTCTCGGTGGCATTTGACTCCGTTGAACGGCTTTCTGTCGAGTTGGAACACAAAAACGAAGCGCTGCAGTTTGAAATGGAAGAGCGAAACAGGTTGGGGCAGAAAGTTGTCAGCATCAGTGAAGAGGAACGCCGTCGTATCAGTCATGAACTGCATGACGGTCTTTGTCAGCAACTTACCGGTGCCCGTCTTCGAGCATCAGCACTGGCACATAAATACGCGGGAAGTGATGACGCGCAGGCATTAGCAGAATTGGCCGACTTACTTAATACTTCGACAGATGACGCGTATCGCACCTCTCGCGGACTTTGGCCTGTGGAACATGACACTTCTCAGGCTGGTCCTTCGCTCGAGAGTCTTGTTCGCAGTATAACGAAAGCTACCGGCATCAAAGTGACCTTCGAAAAGGAATACTTCTGCAAAAAATGTATGAATCCGAATGTTACCCCTTTATATCGCATCGCACAGGAAGCTCTCACAAACGCAGTAAAGCATTCTCAGTCGCATTGTATTCAGGTCAGACTAATCTGTCATGGAGATGGGAAGATTAAGCTTTCTGTTCAGGATGATGGCATCGGTTATGATGTTGCTACTTCTAAGGGTGAAGGACTTGGTACAAGCATAATGGCTCATCGAGCAAAAATAATCGATGCGGAACTTCATATTATCAGCTTTCCTCAAAGTGGTACTTATGTATCCTGCGCAGCTCCATGTTCTGTACTAACTATCTCTAATCAAAATTCAGAGAGGAGTGCCTCGTGACGACACAAACTCCCCTTGTTGCTCGAATCCTGCTTATTGATGATCATCCGGCTGTCCGGCAGGGACTTCGTATTCTTCTCGCAACGCGCAATCATCATATCAGTGCAGAGGTTGAAAGCTGTATAGGAGCATTAGCTGTTCTGGAAAATGAAGAAGCTGATGTCGCTTTGCTTGATCTGACATTGCAAGACGGCAGCGGGTTGGAGTTGCTTCCCGAGCTTGAAGCACGCGGCGTTTCGGTTGTTATTTATTCAATGCATGAAGATCCTGATACCATTAACCGTGCGTTTCGTCTTGGCGCACTCGGCTATGTTACCAAGCGGGAAGAACCGGAAGCATTATTTGAAGCTATCGATACTGTAATGCGAGGAAAACGGTACATGAGTCCTTGTGCAACCCAAAGCCGAGAGGAGACGCAAGGCGAAGGCCAACAGATTGAAGATGCGTTTAGTGATAGGGAACGAGAGATATTTATCCTGATGGGCAAAGGGGCGAGTAATGCGGAGCTTGCTGAGACCTTTGATATCAGTCCCCGTACTGTTGAAACGTATTTTTCCCGGATGGTTAAGAAGTTGGAATTTAAAAATTTACGGGAATTACGTAAGTTCGCCATCTCGTCAGCTCTAAAAGGGGCGTAGGTGTTGGGAGGCGAGTTTGAAAAATCGGTATTGCTACTTAGTAGTCAAATGTTGTTGTACTGACATTTTCTATTGCAATACGGAAAAAATTGTTTGACATACGATATTGATAAGCATGTTTTTGGTAACAGAATGTTAGATTGTGGTAGTTGTGAATCTATTGTGATTTTAAAAAAGTGGCCTGTGAGTGTTGTAATAATATTTTATGTTTGTATTAGCATAATAAAATAGTAAAGTTTAATTGCAGTGCTAGTTTTTTAATTATTATAAATTGTTGCTTGATGTGTAATTAACTAGAATTAATAATGTGAATATATAAAGTTAAGTTGTGTTTAAAAACGCCCTACTGCCCTCTTTAGTGCATTAGGGCGTTTTTGGTAAGAAAAATAGTGTGTTAACTAAGTCGTAAAAAAAATATATACAGTAAAACTGATAAAAAGTTCTAAACAAAAGCTCTAATGTATTAGAACAGTAAAAAAAAGGAGTTGCTGTATATGTCAAGTAATACTGAGTATATAGGCACATCTGGTAATGATACCATCAAAGTAGCCAACGGAACTAACACCATTACGGGTGGCTTAGGTGATGACACTCTGGAGGGTGGCTTAGGCTTTGATAACTATGTTTATAACCGTGGTGATGGTCATGATATTATCCATGACAATGCTTCAGCAATATCGTCGGGGTCTGCCTACAATGATAGAATAATATTTGGAGAAGGAATAACAGAGGATGATCTTGTTTTTTCTTTAGACGGTAGCGATCTGGTAATTACGTTTAAAGGAACAGAGACAGATTCTATTCGAATTGTTGA
The DNA here is from genome assembly GCF_000384815.1 of Halodesulfovibrio aestuarii DSM 17919 = ATCC 29578. Classification (NCBI taxonomy): domain Bacteria; kingdom Pseudomonadati; phylum Thermodesulfobacteriota; class Desulfovibrionia; order Desulfovibrionales; family Desulfovibrionaceae; genus Halodesulfovibrio; species Halodesulfovibrio aestuarii. The sequence continues at coordinate 37 of NZ_ARQF01000015.1, read as the reverse complement.
AGGGCTAACAACGTCGTTAAAACAAATCGAGTATCTT